>JACRAA010000041.1 GCA_016213595.1 Actinomycetota bacterium
AGCTGCTCGAGCTCAAGGCCGAGGGCCAGACGATCCTGCTCGTCGAGCACAAGCTGGACCTCGTCATGACCGTGTCCGACCGGATCATCGTCATGGACGGCGGCCGGGTCATCGCGGTCGGGACTCCGGAGGCTGTACGGAGCGACCCGGCCGTCATCGAGGCCTACCTCGGCCGCCGCCGGGGAGCCGAGGAAGGTGCTTCCCATGACTGACCTGCTCGTCCTCGACGACGTCCACGTCTACTACGGCCCGTTCCACGCCCTCCGGGGGAACACCCTCACCGTGGGGGAGGGCGAGATCGTCTCGCTGCTCGGCGGCAACGCCAGCGGGAAGTCGACGACGATGAAGACGATCCTCGGGCTCGTCAAGGTCCGCTCGGGCACCGTCCAGCTCGCCGGCAGGGACATCACGCACGCCTCGACGAGGGCGCGGGTCCAGTCGGGCATCGCGTCGGTGCCCGAAGCCCGGCGCGTGTTCCCCCAGATGACGGTGGACGAGAACCTGTTGGCGGGTGCGTACACGCGTCGCGATAAGGCGGGCGTCGCGGAGGACCTCGAGCGCATGCGCGACCACTTCCCGCGCCTCGCCGAACGGCGGCGCCAGGAGGCGGGCACCCTGTCCGGCGGGGAGCAGCAGATGCTCGCCTTCGCGCGCGCCCTCATGAGCAGGCCCAAGCTCGTCTGCATGGACGAGCCGACGATGGGCCTGGCGCCCAAGCTCGTCGACCAGGTCCTCGACGAGATCGCCCGGATCAACGCGGAGCTGGGCGTCGCCGTGCTGCTCGTCGAGCAGCAGGCCGAGCTCGCGCTGTCCATCGCATCCCGGGGGTACGTCCTCGCGACCGGCGAGATCGTGCTGCAGGGCCAGGCGCAGGAGCTGCTCGACGACCCGCAGATCCGGGAGGCCTACCTCGGCAAGGGAGTCGCGAGCTGAGTGTCCTCGTACAGGCCGGTGTCGTAGGATCCCAACGTGGCGGCCGACGATGACGAGAACGAGCTGGGACGGCCGGCGACGATCTATGAGGTGGCCGAGGCCGCGGGCGTGAGCCCGTCGACCGTGTCTCGGACGTTCTCGCGGCCGGGACGGGTCTCCGTACGGACCGCTGACCACGTGCGTGAGGTCGCCGCGCAGCTCGGCTACCGGGTCGACGGCGTCTTCCGGCCCACGTCCCCGCAGCAGACCAAGCTCATCGCGATGGCGACCGCGGATGTGACGAACCCGTTCTACTTCGGCATCCTGCGCGGCGCCGAGTGGGCCGCCGCTCGCGCCGGGTACACCTTGCTGCTCATCGACGCCCAGGAGTCCGAGACGATCGAGCGGCAGAACCTGCAGCGGGTGCTGCCCCTGGTCGCCGGCATGGTCATCGCCTCGACCCGCACCTCCGACACCGTCCTGCGGAGCGTCTCGAAGAGCACTCCCGTGGTCGTGCTGAACCGCCAGGTGGGCGGCCTCGCCTGCGTCATCCCCGACTCGCCCCGCGGCATGCGTCGTGCCATCGAGCACCTCGCCACGCTCGGCCATCGCCACATCCACTACCTGCCGGGCCCGGAGGCGTCCTGGATGAACGGGATCCGGTGGCTCGCCATGCGCGAGGCGGCGGCGGAGCTCGGCCTGCGCGAGACGCGGCTGACGCCGGCGATCCCGACCGTGGAGGGCGGCCACCATGCCGCGGACGAGGTCGTGGCCAAGGGTGTCCGCGCCGTGGTCTGCTACAACGACGTCATGGCCATGGGCCTGATGCGCGGCCTCCGCGCACGGGGCATCCGGGTGCCGCAGGACATCAGCGTCGTCGGCTTCGACAACACGTTCGCATCAGACCTCGTCACGCCTCGGTTGACGACGGTCGCGGCTCCGCTGACGACGATCGGCGAGACCGCGATCCGGCAGGTGCTCGCGATGATCGGCGGCGCGAGGCCGCGGGGGGACGCGCCGACCCTCGTGCCCGTACGGCTCATCGTCCGCGAGTCGACCGGCGCGCCGCGGGCCTGACGGCTCGTCAGCGCAGCCGGTACAGCACCTCGCCGGCGTTCTCGACGACGATCGTGTCCGGGTCGGCCTTCCAGGCCTCGACGTCGATGCTCGCCGGGTCCAGGTAGCCGAGGTTGACGCTCTCGCAGACCTCGCGCGAGATGCCGGTCGCGAGCGTGACCCGGATCCGGTTCGTCTCCACGCGCGACACCGGGTCGTACGTCCCGGCGCCGCGGACGTGTGTCGAGTGCGCGAGCACGCCCTTCGGCACGTCCTGGAACCGGTCCCACTGGCTCGTGAAGTACTCGATGCAGTGGTAGCCGATGTCGTAGATCTCGTGGTGGGTCTCGGACACCTCGGTCACATGTGGCGCGTAGATGACCACCTCACCACCGTCGGCCATGGCCGGCTGCGCCTTGTAGCAGCCCTTCGCCGCGGTCCAGATGTCCTCGTAGCGGGTGGGCATCATCGCGAGCATCCGCTGGAACGGGGTGTCGGTGTAGACGATGTGGCTCTCGGCGGCGATCTCGGCGGTGGCCGTCCAGGCGTCCTCGGAGGTGCCGAACGCCGCAGCCTCGAGCAGCCCGCTGCCCGACTCGACGACGAGGCACAGCGCGAGCCGTTCGGTCGGGATGAGCTGCGCCCCGGCGTTGATGATCGCCCGTACCGGCGTGACCCCGGTGACCCCGATCATCTTCTCGACGCCGATCAGCGCACCGACCCAGTGCGACAGGTCGATGATGTCGTGCGTCGCGCAGCCCGGGATGAAGTACTTGTTGCCCCCGGAGATCCCGGCCACCTCGTGGGGGAACACCGGGCCGATGACGATGGCGTAGTCGCTCTCGACCACCCGGCGGTTGATCTCGACCTCGACGGCCTCGCTCATCGCGCCCAGGCTGAGCTCGGAGATCTGCTCTGCGCTGAGCCGGCCCACGGACACGATCTGGCTGGACCGCGCCCACTCGTGGTTGACGATCTCCAGCCCTGGGTACAGCGCGTCCAGCCCACCCGGCTCCGCGCCGAACATCCGCTCGATCTCATGCGGCTCCATGTAGGAGTGGGTCCCGAGCGCGATGATCGCGGTCAGCTTCCCGACCCGACCGATGAGAGCCTTGTGGACGATCCCCATGACGAGCGGCATCGGCATGCTCCGGGTCCCGTCCGGCACCACGAGCACCACGTCCTTGCCGTCGAGCGGCAGGGGAGCGAGGTTGCGGTTCACGAAGTCGGCGAGCTCGGCGTCCGACAGGTGCTCGTGCGCTCCGCCGATGACCTCTAGCGGAATCTGTGTCGTCACTGGTCCTCCTGTGTCGCCTTGACCGTACAACGGGCAATCTTCTGCAAGGTTGCCGCCGCCGTGTGTTGCCAGGCGAGGATTGCGACATGCCCGCGCTGACGCTGCATCCCGACAGGCTCTTCCCCGCTGAGACGACGACGCGCGATGTCGCACGCCGCCTGTACGAGACAGTCAAGGACCTGCCGATCATCTCGCCGCACGGTCACGTCCCGCCGCAGTGGATCGCGGACAACACGCCGTGGACCGACCCGACGAGCCTGCTGCTGAGCCCGGACCACTACATCAACCGGCTGCTCCACGCGCACGGCGTCGAGCTGTCGAGCCTCGGCGTCCCGCCGGGCAAGGTGACCCTGAGCGACGACGAGGCGCGGGCGGCCTGGCGGACCTTCTGCACCCACTGGCCGGTCTTCCGCGGGACCCCCGTGCGCTACTGGATGGAAGCCGAGCTCGTCGAGATCTTCGGGGTGGACGTGCGCCCCTCGGCCGAGACCGCCGACGCCATCTACGACCAGATCTCCGCCACGCTGGCCCAGCCCGACTTCCGGCCCCGGCAGCTCATGGACCGCTTCCACATCGAGTTCATGGCCACGACCGACGACCCCTGCGACGACCTGCACTACCACCAGCAGCTCGCGGCGGACAGCTCCTTCACCCACCGTGTAGCCCCCACCTTCCGCCCGGACCGCTACCTCGAGCCGGCGCGCGACGGCTGGACTGCACTCGTCGACACCCTGGCCACTGTGTCGGGCATCGACACGGAGTCGTACGACGGCTGGGTCAAGGCGATGGAGAACCGCCGCGCGTACTTCAAGGCCAACGGCGCCGTCTCCAGCGACCACGCCCACCTCGACCTCGACACCACGCCGCTGCCGGCCGGTGAGGCGAGCCGCCTGTACCGGAAGGCGCGCGCCGGCCAGATCACGACGGAGGAGGGCGACGCCCTGCGCCGCACCATGCTGTTCGAGATGGCGCGCATGGCGAGCGAGGACGGCCTCGTGATGACGCTCCACCCGGCCGCCTTCAGGAACCACCACACCGAGACCTTCGAGACGTACGGACCGGACGTGGGCGCTGACGTGCCGATGGCGGTCGAGGCCACTCGCGCCCTGCGGCCGATGCTCGACGCGTTCGGCACCAACCCGACCTTCCGGCTCGTCGTGTTCACCATGGACGAGGCGATCTACGGCCGTGAGCTCGGCCCGCTGGCCGGGTTCTACCCGTCGATGTTCGTCGGGGTGCCGTGGTGGTTCATCGACGCCCCCGACGCGATCAAGCGGTTCCGCAAGGCGCTCACCGAGCCGGCGGGCTTCACGAAGACGTCCGGCTTCATCGACGACACGCGGGCGTTCCTGTCGATCCCCGCCCGCCACGACATGTCCCGCCGCATCGACAGCGTCCACCTCGCCGATCTCGTCGTCGACCACCGGCTCGAGGAGGACGAGGCGCTCGAGGTCATCCACGACCTCGTGGCCGTACAGCCCAAGGAGGTGTTCCGCCTTGGCTGAGCACACGCTGTCCCGCGAGGCGTACGGGAGGCCCCGGAGCACCGTCCGTACCGTCCACCTCGGTCTCGGCAACTTCTTCCGGGCGCACAGCGCCTGGTACACCGAGCACAGCTCAGCGGACTGGGGCATTGCCGCGTTCTCGGGTCGCAGCGACACCCACGTCGCAGAGCTCTCCGCCCAGGACTGCCTGTACACGCTCGTCGAGCAGGGCAAGGAGCTCCACACCGAGGTCATCTCCTCCCTGTCGGCCGTCCACACCGGCCATGACCTGGACGCCTGGCGCGGCTACTTCGCGTCGCCCGACGTGACCGTCGTGACGCTGACGATCACCGAGGCCGGCTACGTCCGGGACTCGTCGGGTGCCCTCGACGTCGCCAACGACGCCGTCCGCGACGACATCGCCGCGCTGAAGGAGTCGCCCCTCACGGGCACAGTGACCACCGCTCCCGGCAAGCTCGTCGCAGGGCTGCTGGCCCGCCGCGATGCCGGCGCCGGACCCATCACCCTCGGTCCCTGCGACAACCTGGTGAAGAGCGGAGAGATCACGCGTCGGGTCGTCGAGGAGCTCGCTGCTCAGGTCGACGAGTCGCTGCAGGGCTGGATCGACGCCAACGTCGGCATCGTGACGACGATGGTCGACCGGATCACGCCGCGTCCGACCGAGGCCGACATGGCCACCGTCGCCGAGATCACCGGCGTCAGCGATCGCGCACCTGTCGTCACGGAGCCGTTCACGGAGTGGGTCATCGAGGGCGACTTCGTCGCCGCACGTCCCGCCTGGGAAGAGGCCGGGGCCACGTTCGTCGACGACATCGTCCCGTTCGAGCACCGCAAGCTGTGGCTGCTCAACGGCTCCCACTCGCTCATGGCCTACGCCGGACCGATCATGGGCCGGGAGACCGTCTACGAGGCGATCACCGACCCCACCCTCCGCAGCTGGGTCGAGGAGTGGTGGGACGCGGCGGTCAAGTACCTTCCGCTGCCCGCTGACCAGCTCAGCGCGTACCGGAAGGCGCTCGTCGAGCGCTTCGAGAACCCGTCGATCCGCCACCTGCTCAGCCAGATCGCCGCCGACGGGTCGCAGAAGATCCCCATCCGGTTCGTCCCGACGCTGAAGGCCGAGCTGGAGAACGGGGTCGTCAACCCGGGCGCGACGAGGCCGATCGCCGCATGGGTGCTGCACCTTCGTGGGTACGGCCCTGTCCCGGTCACGGACTTCCGCGGGGACGAGGTGAAGGGGCTCGTGGTCGAGGACGAGGCGAAGACCGTCCAGAACGTCCTGAAGTGGCTGGGCATCGACAACGACCAGGTGGCCGAGACAGTCCTCCGCCAGCTGCACGAGATCCTCGAGGCGTGACGGAAAAGCGTGACAAGAGGCGTGACGGAAGAGGTGTGACGGAATAGGAGCCGTACGGGCCCGGTTGCCGAAGACATCCACAGTCGAGGCACCTCTCGTGCCGCGACGCGTCCACTCTCGAAGGGAAACCGTGATGGCCACCACCAGCACCGCCCGTACCACCTGGCAGGGATCACTCACCGAGGGGTCGGGCGAGACCACCCTCGTCACGTCCGGAGCCGGCACCTTCGGAATGACCTGGCAGAAGCGGGCCGAGTCGGGATCCGGCGGCACGAACCCCGAAGAGCTGCTCGCTGCCGCGCTCGCCACCTGCTACTCGATGGCACTGTCGAACGCGCTCTCGAAAGCAGGCACTCCGCCGACGAGCCTGGACACGACCGTTGACATGACGTTCCAGCCCGGTACCGGCATCACCGGCGCCAAGATCACCGTTTCCGGGGCGGTCCCCGGGATCACGTCCGAGACGTTCACCGAGGCCGCGGAGAAGACGAAGACGGACTGCCCGGTCTCCCAGGCGCTGTCCGGCGTCGACAAGACGCTCGAGGTGTCGTTCCAGGGCTGAGGCGTGACGCGATCCGGACAGCAGACGGTCGGGGACACCCTGTAGCGGGCCGGTGGAGGGATCTGGCGCGCAGATCGAGTCGGTGCTCCCTGCGGGGGAGCCCGGCAGGGGTGCGAGCATGCGCGCTGGTAGTTTGTCCGACAGCCACGACTGGAGGACCTGATGACCGACGGCCCCGCGCTCCCCGCTTTCGGACCGGGACGACACCTGCTCTCGGTGAGCCAGTTCGACCGCGAGGGGCTTGACCGGCTGTTCGGCCTCGCCGAGTTCGTCACGCCGATCGCGGAGCGCAAGAGCGTCTGTACCGTCCTCGACGGCGCCGTGCTGTGCAGCCTGTTCTTCGAGCCCAGCACCCGGACGCGCCTGAGCTTCGAGTCGGCCTTCCTGCGCCTCGGCGGGGAAGTCACGACCACGACAGGTTTCACGTTCTCGTCGATGGCCAAGGGCGAGTCGATCGCGGACACCTCCAGGGTGGTCTCGGGCTACACCGACGTCCTCGTCGTCCGTCACCCCGACGAGGGCTCGGTCGCGGAGTTCGCCGCGGCCTCGCTGGTGCCGGTCCTCAACGCCGGCGACGGTGCGGGGGAGCACCCTTCCCAGGCGCTGCTCGACATCTACACGCTGCGCCGGGAGCTGGGCGCTCGCGGCAAGGCCATCGACGGCTGCACGATCGCCATCGTGGGCGACCTGCGCTTCGGCCGTACGGTCCACTCGCTCATGAAGCTGATGGCCATCTTCTCGGCCATCACCTTCCGGTTGTTCTCGCCGCCGAGCCTCGAGCTGCCGGACGCGATCGCCCGGCTGGTCAGGGAGCGGGGCCACGCCGTGGTCCACTGCGACTCCGTGGTCGAGGCGGTCGCGGGCGCCGACGTGGTCTACGCGACCCGTGTCCAGCGCGAGCGCCTCACCGAGGAGCTGCCCCCGTCGCTGCGCGGCAGCCTCCTCAACCGCGCCATGTTGCAGGAGGCCGGCGCGATGGACATCGTCATCATGCATCCGCTGCCGCGCGACTCCCGCAGTGACTCGTACGACCTGTCACCCAGCGTCGACGACCTGTCGGGGCTCGCGATCTTCCACCAGACGGACAACGGCATCCCTGTCCGCATGGCGCTCTTCCTCACGGCGCTCGGCGTCTCCGCAGAGGCCGTACAGATGACACTGCGCCAGCGGCCGTGGAACGCCCGGCTGCGCTGGGAGAGCTGAGGAGGCGCCGGAGAGCTGAGGAGGCGCCGGACAGCTGAGGAGGCTTGTGGCGCGCGGGCTACCATTCCCCGCATGACATTGCCTCTGCTCATGCCACTGGAGTGGCCGGTCCAGCACCCGTCGGCCATCGCCTACATCGTGCTGCTGCTGGTCCTGCCCATGAGCGTCGGGGTGATCGTGGCGCTGCTGGCCTTCGTGCCTCACTGGCGCCGCAGCCTTGACGCTCCCGAGCCTGCCGCTCAGGTGGTCCGCCGCGACTCCTGAGAGGTCGGTCGTCCGTGGCAGAGTGGGCGCCATGACGACTGATGTGGACTTCTGGTTCGACCCGCTCTGCCCCTGGGCCTGGATGGCCTCGCGGTGGATGCTCGAGGTCGAGAAGGTGCGGGATGTCTCCACCACCTTCCATGTCATGAGCCTCGCTGTGCTGAACTCCGGGCGGGACCTGTCCGACGACTACGTGCGGATGCTCGAGACCGAGGGCTGGATCGGGGTGAGGGCGTGCATCGCCGTCGAGCAGAGGTACGGCTCCGGCGCGCTGCGTGACTTCTACACCGCGCTGGGAACCCGCTACCACCTCGGCAAGGAGCCACGGAACGCGGAGACCGTACGGGCAGCGCTGGCCGAGCTCGACCTCGACCCCGGGATCGCCGACGAAGCGCAGACCGACCAGTACGACGAAGCCGTCACTGCCTCACACCACGAAGGCATGGGCCCGGTGGGGATGGATGTCGGCACCCCCGTCGTCCGCGTCAACGGGATGAGCCTCTTCGGGCCGGTCATCTCACCGGCACCCAAGGGCGAGGCCGCCGGCGACCTGTTCGACGGCTTCGTCAAGGTCACGGCGTACCCCGGGTTCTTCGAGCTCAAGCGGACCCGTACGGCAGACCCGATCTTCGACTGACTCGCGGCGTCTGGGGCCGGCCCGGAGGTAGCGGGGCGTGGGCCAGATCGATTATGTTGTGGACGTCACCAATTTACGGCCGTCACTCAACGAAGGAGCCACGGGATGCCCACTGCTACCCACGAGGACAAGTTCAGCTTCGGTCTGTGGACCGTCGGGTGGGAGGCAGCGGACCCCTTCGGGCCGACGACGCGTCCCCATCTCGACCCGATCGAGAGCGTGTACAAGCTGGCCGAGATCGGCGCGTACGGCGTGACGTTCCACGACGACGACCTCGTCCCGTTCGGCACGCCGGCCGCCGAGCGCGACCAGATCATCGCCGCGTTCCGGAAGGCGCTGGACGAGACCGGTCTCATCGTCCCGATGGTCACGACCAACACGTTCTCGCACCCCGTCTTCAAGGACGGCGCGTTCACCTCGAACCGCCGTGAGGTCCGTCGGTACGGGCTGCGCAAGGTCATCCGCCAGGTCGACCTGGCCGCCGAGCTCGGCGCCACGACGTTCGTCATGTGGGGCGGGCGCGAAGGCGCCGAGTACGACGGCGCGAAGGACCACGCGGCGATGCTCGACCGCTACCGCGAGGGCATCGACACGGTCGCGGCGTACATCAAGGAGAAGGGCTACGACCTCCGCATCGCCATCGAGCCCAAGCCCAACGAGCCGCGCGGCGACATCCTGCTGCCGACGGTCGGCCACGCGCTGGGGTTCATCGCCACGCTGGAGCACGGTGACATCGTCGGGCTCAACCCCGAGGTCGGCCACGAGCAGATGGCGGGCCTCAACTACACCGCGGGCATCGCCCAGGCGCTGTGGTCGGGCAAGCTGTTCCACATCGACCTGAACGGCCAGCACGGACCCAAGTACGACCAGGACCTGGTGTTCGGGCACGGCGACCTCACCTCGGCCTTCTTCACGGTCGACCTGCTGGAGAACGGGTTCCCCAACGGCGGCCCGACCTACACGGGCCCGCGGCACTTCGACTACAAGCCCTCTCGCACCGAGGACGTCGAGGGCGTGTGGGTCTCCGCCGCCGCGAACATCCAGACGTACCTGCTGCTGAAGGAGCGGGCCCTCGCGTTCCGCGCCGACCCCGAGGTCCAGGAGGCGATGGCTGCCTCCGGCATCTTCGAGCTCGGCGAGCCCACACTGGGCGAGGGTGAGACGGTCGCCGACCTCATCGCCTCCGGTCCCCAGGACTTCGCCGACATCGACGTCACCGAGCTCGGCGAGAAGGGGTACGGGCACGTCCGCCTGAACCAGCTGGCCATCGAGCACATCCTCGGCGCTCGCTGATGCCTCTCGTCGCCGGGGTGGACACGTCCACCCAGTCCTGCAAGGTCGTCGTCTGCGACGCCGAGACGGGTGAGGTGGTGCGGCAGGGCCGTGCGACCCACCCGGACGGGACGGAGGTCGCCCCGGCGCACTGGTGGCACGCCCTGCAGTCGGCGCTCGCGGAGGCGGGAGGCCTGGACGACGTCGCGGCGGTCTCCGTCGGAGGCCAGCAGCACGGCATGGTGGCGCTCGACGAGAAGGGCGAGGTCGTCCGCGACGCGCTGCTCTGGAACGACACCCGTTCGGCCGCAGCCGCCGCGGAGCTGGTCTCCGAGCTCGGCCCCGACCACTGGGCCGCGGTGACCGGGTCGGTCCCCGTCGCCTCGTACACCGTGACCAAGCTGCGCTGGCTGCGCGACGCCGAGCCGACCCACGCCTCCCGGGTGGCGGCGGTCGCCCTGCCGCATGACTGGGTCTCCTGGCGTCTCGCCGGCTACGGCCCGGCGGCCGACTCTCCGCTCGGTCCGGACCTCGCCGCGCTCGCCACCGACCGGTCGGACGCCTCCGGGACCGGGTACTTCGACGCGACGACGAACACGTACGACCGTGACCTGCTCGTCCGTGCGCTCGGTCACGACGTCGTGCTGCCCCGCGTCGCCTCGCCGGCGGAGGTCATCGGCACCGTCTACGGAACGGCCTGCCCGATCGGCCCTGGCGCCGGGGACAACGCCGCGGCCGCGCTCGGGCTGGGTCTCGGGGTGGGCGACGTCTCGCTGTCGCTCGGCACCTCCGGTGTGGTCGCCGCGGTGACGGCCGTACAGAGCCACGACCGGTCCGGCCTCGTCAGCGGCTTCGCGGACGCGACCGGCCACTTCCTGCCCCTCGCGTGCACGCTCAACGCCGCGAGGGTCCTCGATGCGGCCGCCGAGCTCCTCGACGTCGACCTTGACGAGCTGTCCGACCTCGCGCTGTCGGCCCCCTCAGGTGCGGGCGGGCTCGTGCTCGTCCCGTACCTGGAGGGCGAGCGGACGCCGAACCTGCCCGACGCGACCGGCTCACTGCACGGGCTCCGGCTCGAGACGGCCTCTCGCGCGTACCTGGCGCGGGCGTTCGTCGAGGGGCTGCTGTGCGGACAGGCGGACGGGCTCGCGGCGCTCGAGAGCCAGGGGCTCGTGGCGACCCGGGTCCTCCTCGTGGGCGGGGCCGCGAAGTCGCGCGCCGTGCGCGAGATCGCGCCCCGGGTGCTCGGCGTCCCGGTGGTCGTGCCGTCGCCCGGCGAGTACGTCGCGCTAGGCGCGGCGAGGCAGGCCGCCTGGGTTCTCGCGGGAACGGCCGAGCCTCCCTCGTGGCGGCGGGCGGAGGAGGAACACTACGACGGAGCGATCGACCAGGCGCTGCGCAGCCGCTACGCCTCGGCGCGCAGCTCCTTCCTCGCCCGACCCTGAAGGGACCGCCATGGAGAAGGTGCGCATCGGCACCGGTGCTGTGACCGCCGAGATCTGGACGCTGGGAGCTGCTCTCAACGCCGTCTGGGTCCCGGACCGGGACGGCACGCCTGCCGATGTCGTGCTCGGACATGCCGACGAGGCGGCACGGCGGGCCGGGACGGCCTACCTGGGCGAGGTGGTCGGCCCGTACGGGAACCGCATCCGCGATGCGCGGTTCACGCTCGACGGACGGTCGTACCAGCTGGAGCAGAACTTCCTCGGGAGGCACTCGCTGCACTCGGGCAGCGCAGGCTTCCACCGTCAGGAGTGGACACTGGCCGATGTCGCTCCCGACCAGGTACGCCTCGAGCTCACCTGGTCCGACGTGACCGGCGAGCACCCAGGTCCGGTCCACGCAGCCGTCACCTACACGGCGGCGGGCGACACCCTGGCGTACGACATCGACGTGACCACCGACGTACCGACGGTCGTCAACGTCATCGCCCACCCCTACGTCAACCTTGCCGGGGGCGGCACAGTCGAGGACCACGTGCTGAGCATCGACGCCGACGCGTACCTCCCTGTCGACGACGAGCTCATCCCCACCACCGAGGCGCCTGCCCCGGTCGCGGGCAGGTTCGACCTTCGCCGGGGCCGGACAGTCGCCGACATCGTCGCCCAGGGCGGCCTCGACCACTGCTTCGTCCTCAACGGGACGGGACTGCGCCACGTCGCCTCGCTGGTGGACCCCTCGTCGGGGCGGCGCCTGGACATCGCCACCGACGAGCCGGGACTGCAGGTCTTCGACGGCAGGGGACTCGACGCCGTCGGTCACCGTGCGTACGGCGGACTGGCCATGGAGACCCAGCAGTTCCCCGACGCCCCGAACCGTCCGGACTTCCCCAGCACCGTGCTGCGGCCCGGCGAGCGCCGCACGTCGCACACGCTCTGGACCTTCTCCGCCGGCTGACGACTCCTGCCCGGACCAGGTGCAGCGGACAGCCCCACCTGACAGGATGTGACGCATGCGCGTACACATCGCTACCGATCACGCCGCCTTCGAAACCAAGCAGTTCCTCGTGGAGTCGCTGCGGGCCAAGGGCTACGAGATCGTCGACCACGGCGCGGCCACCCTGGACCCTGATGACGACTACCCGGCCACGGTCATCCCGTGCGCGGAGGCTGTACGGGACGACCCGGGCTCGCTCGGCGTCGTCCTGGGCGGGTCCGGCAACGGCGAGCAGATGGCCGCGAACAAGGTCAAGGGGATCCGGGCCGCGCTCGCGTACGACGTGACGACCGCACAGCTCGCCCGTGAGCACAACGACGCCCATGTCGTCGCCCTCGGCGGCCGGATGCACACGCTGCCGGAGGCGCTCGGCATCGTGCTGGTGTTCCTCGAGACGCCGTTCTCGCAGGACGCTCGCCACCAGCGCCGGATCGACCTCATCTCCGGCTACGAGAGCAGCGGCGAGGTCAGGCCTGTGTGACCCGTCCGATCCGACGACGGACGATCTTGGCAGCCAGCTGAGCGGCTCGGGCAAGCTGTTCAGGGTCAGGACGTGAGACGTCGCGGGCACGGACGGCCCGGCCCATGGACACCAGTCCCGAGATGCCGTCGCGGCCGAAGCGCTGCTCCGGCTCCTGGGCTGACATGGCTGAGAGCGTACGTCCCTGTGGGCCCGGACGCCTAGGCTGGCGCCGGAAAGGGGGCAGCGTGCCGGAGGGACATCACATCCACCGTCTCGCGCTCGACCTCGAGAGGGCGTACGGAGCGCGTCCGGTGCGGGTGTCGAGCCCGCAGGGACGGTTCGCCGAGGCAGCGGAGCTGCTCGACGGCGCGGTCCTCGAGAGGGCCTGGGCGGTGGGGAAGCACCTGTTCATCCAGTTCACCGGCGACCGCGTCGTCCACGTCCACCTCGGCCTGATCGGCAAGCTTCGCCCCTTCCCCTGGCCCGGCGGTCCCGGACAGGTGCGGCTGCGTGTCGGGACGCCCGACGCCGGTGTCCACGACCTGTCCGGCCCGCAGACCTGCGAGCTCATCTCCCCGGAGGAAGCCGCGGCCGTCGCCGCCGCCTCGGGTCCCGACCCGCTCGACCCGGCGTCCGACCGGGAACGCGCGTGGGCCCGCCTGCACCGGTCGAGCAAGACAGTGGCGGCACTGCTCATGGACCAGTCGATCTTCGCGGGCGTCGGCAACATCTACCGCGCGGAGGTGCTGTTCCGCGCCGGCGTCGACCCGTTCCTCCCCGGAAGGCGGCTGCCGCGTCCGACGTTCGACGCCATGTGGTCCGACCTCGTCGCGCTCATGCCCCAGGGGGTCATCGACGACCGGATCGACACGGTACGGTTCGAGCACAGCCCTGAGGCCACGGGCCGGGCGCCCCGGGTCGACCGGCACGGCGGCGAGGTCTACGTGTACCGCCGGCACGAGCAGGGGTGCCTCGTGTGCGGAACGCCGGTTCGCCTCGAGCTCCACGCCGCGCGCAACCTGTACTGGTGCCCCCGCTGCCAGCCGGCCGGGGCCGACGGGACGACGAGACGCCGCCCGCGGTCGAGGAAGGTGGCCCCACAGCAGGCCTCCGGCGGGACCACCCGGAGCTGACCGACTTCACCTCGTCACTCGTCAACACCTGGCTCGTCCGGGACGGATCCCGGGTGGCGCGGCTAGCGTGGCCTCATGACACTTGACGCCGCGCGCGAGGTCCGTACAGCCCGGTCTGTCGCCGAGGTGTACGACTACGGCGCCCACGTGTGGTCCTGGCAGCTGGACGGGCAGCCGGTGCTGTGGACCAGTGCCGAGTCCATGTCCGAGCCGGGCAAGCCGCTGCGCGGCGGCGTCCCCATCTGCTGGCCGTGGTTCGGCCCCGGTCGCAGCGGCGACCGCACCCCGGCCCACGGGTTGGCGAGGATCAACACCTGGACCTTCACTCGTCTGCAGGAGACGTCCCAGGGGACTCTCCTGAGCTACCGGCTCACTGCCCAGGACGTGCCGAACGCATTGCCCGGCAGCGACTGGGTGGCCACGTACGAGGTCACTGTCGCCGACCACCTCGAGCTCGCGCTCACTATCGAGAACACCGGCTCGACGCCGTTCTCGTACGAGGTCGCGCTGCACACCTACCTCACCGTCGGCGACGTGCGGCAGGTCACTGTGGCCGGGCTCGACGGCGCGTCGTACCTGGACAAGGTCACCGGGCGGCATGAGCAGCAGGGCGGCGACATCACCATCACGGGGGAGACCGACCGGGTGTACGACCACGGTGGGGAGATCGTCGTGAGCGACCCTCTCCTGGGCCGTCGACTCCTTATCCGCGCCGAGGGTGCCGCCAACACGGTCGTCTGGAACCCCTGGGTGGCCAAGTCCGCAGCCATGCCCGACTTCGGCGACGACGAGTGGACGGGCATGCTCTGCGTCGAGGCCGGGAACGTGCTGGAGCATGCTGTCACCCTGCCCGTCGGAGCGTCGGCAACCGTCCGGTACCGTCTGTCCACGGAGACCTCGTAATCGTTTTCATCGTTTCGGTAACAATTCATGCACGATCCTGGCAAGCGCTTGCAAAGCGTGGTCCAGGGCGAATTCACCTCGTACTATCTGCCCCGAAGGGGTACCTCGAACATCACACGGAGGATCAATGACGACCCGCAGAACCTTCATAGCAGGAGCCGCCGCCACTGCGTCCGCTGCCGCCTTGGCCGCATGCAGCTCCAAGGCCGGCCCCGCTGCCGCACCGACCGCGGATGACACCAGCCCTGTCACCCTGCGCTTCGCGTGGTGGGGCAACGATGTCCGCAACAAGAACACCGCCCAGGTCATCTCGGACTACATGAAGCTCCACCCGAACGTCACGATCACGGGCGAGCCGGGCGTCTGGACGAGCTACTGGGACAAGCTGTCGACCCAGGTCGCCGGCAACACCGCTCCCGACATCGTCCAGATGGACGAGCAGTACATCCGCGACTACTCCAAGAAGGGTGTGCTCGCCGACCTCAGCAAGCTCCCCATCGACACGAGCAAGTTCGCCAAGGGCCTCATCGCCACCGGGACCATCGACAACAAGGTGACGGCGCTCTGCGCGGGCGTCAACGCCCTGTCGCTCGTCGCGAACCCCGCCCTGTTCCAGAAGGCAGGCGTCGCACTCCCCGACGACAAGACCTGGACCTGGGACTCGCTGCAGTCGCTGGCCTCGGACCTCACCAACAAGCTGGGCGCCGGCCACTACGGCATCAACGGCGGTCTCTTCGGCGACTCCGTGGCCCGCGCGTGGATGTTCCAGAAGGGCAAGACGCTCTTCACGGAGACCGGCTTCGGCTGGCAGCCGGCGGACATGCAGTCGTTCTTCGAGCTCATGGTCAAGTACCAGTCGGCGAAGGCGATCCCGTCCGCAGCCGAGAACGCGCAGGACTACAGCACCGCTCTGGCCCAGCAGATGTTCGGCACCGGCAAGGTCGCCATGGTTCTCACGTGGTCCAACCAGATCGCAGCCCAGCAGGCCGCGGTCGGCCAGGACTGCAAGATCCTGCGGCTGCCGTCCCAGACCGGCAAGGCCAAGGACGCCGACCTCTGGTACAAGTCGGGCCAGTACCAGTCGATCACCACGAAGTCGAAGAACCAGGTCGCTGCCGCGAAGTTCCTGGACTACTACTTCAACAACATGGATGCCGGCAAGGTCATGCTGGCCGAGCGCGGTCTGCCGCCGAACACGGACATCCTCAACGCGATCAAGCCCCAGCTGGGTAACGCCGACCAGAAGGCCGCCACGTACATGAGCGACATCGCCGGAGAGCTCCACGACCCGCCGGTACCGCCGCCCCCGGGCGCCTCGACGTTCCAGACGATCATGGAGCGGTACGTGGAGAACGTGCAGTTCGGTCGTCAGTCGCCGGCCGAGGCTGCGCAGAAGCTGTACGACGAGGCGAAGGGCCAGCTCAAGTCCTGACCCCTGGTCCGAGTGTCGTGTGAAGGCGTGGGGCTTCGGCTCCACGCCTTTACGCTGTCCGGACAGGGAGGGTCAGGACAGGGGAGGGTGAGACGATAGCTTCGCTACATCCGGGGTCGGCGGCCGACGGGCCGGTACGGCCGGACCACGTCGCCCCATGGGTCGACGTCCTGTTGCCGCAGCATGCCCTCGCCCCCGACGGCTCCGACCCCCTCGAGTGGGAGTCGCGGACGACGAGTGACGAGGACGAGGTCGAGACCGAGTACTGGGCCGGACCGCTCCGCGCGGTCGTACAGCACTCCGTCTCGGAGACGACGTGGCGGGTGCGGGCCAGCGTCGTGAACACGGGCACGGAGCCCGTCTCGGTGTCGGGAGCGCGTCTCACGGTCGCCCCGGGCGAGGGCCAGGCCTGGGCCTGGGCTGCGGGGGCGGCAGGCCTGCTCGCCGTGGATCCGGGCAGCGCCGGAGTGTGGGCGCTGTCGCTACGCCGCGGCTCGCTCACCCGCTCGGGGAACGAGGTGGTGTGGCTCCCGGCAGGGACGACCGTCCAACCCGCCCGGCGGGTCACCGTCGAGCTTGCCGGTCGCAGGTGTGGCGGCTGGCGCGAGGTGGCCTCGATGCTTCCCGCCTGGGTTCCGGTGCTCGCTGTACGTGGTGACGAGCCGGTCGACCTCGCGCTCCCGGACGCCGGTGTCGTCGCTCCTGGGTGCGCGATCGCGGAGGCGCCGGACGGGACCGAGATCCGCGGCTCGGGCATGCAGCGGGTCAGCGTGCGGGGCGCCTTCGGCGAGGTACGGCTCGAGCTCGCCTTCGCCCCGACGATGGGCGACGCCGTCGACGGCGCAGTACGCCAGATCGTCGGGCTCCTTCAGGAGGAGACCGGCGACCCGGAGCCGGTCGCCCGGGCAGATCCGGCTGGAGCCTCTGCCGACCTCGACCGTACGGCCCGACGTCTCCTCGTGCTGCAGGCGGGACACGCTCACGACGCCGCGGATGTCGTCGCGGCCCGGCTCGTCCCGGACGTCATCGACCTCGTCCGGACGGGTGGTGGCGCCGGCCCCTTCGTGGTCGCCGCGCTTGCCGGCGAGGTGCAGCGGCGGGACGACCCGCGCGCGCTGCAGGCACTGGTCGACGCCCTCCACCAGCTGGGTGGCGGGCCCGGCGTGGTCGTGGCGCTGACGCGGGTCTGGGCGGCGCTGTGGGGACTCGGGCGGGACCCTGAGCCCGTACGCCAGGCACTCGCCCGCGTGTCCGCCCTCCCCGCGCTCACGAGACTGGAAGTCATCGAGCGCTCGCTGCTGACCGGTGACCGGGACGCGGTCGCGCGCCTGCACGCCGCCCTCGGTGGTGGGCTGCCGGGTGAGGCGCTCCCGGCCTGGGAGCCGTGGGAGGCCGCCTACGCGGTCGCCCTGACGTCGCTGCTCGCCGACGAGGACTCTGCCGCACCCGCTGTCGCACAGGCCGGGGAGCTCGTCGCCCGACGGCTCACCGCCGCGCACGCCGACGACCCGGACGTGCTCGCGTGGCTGCTGCTAGGGGAGCGGTAAGGCCGTGCGGCGCCACACGTACGGCACGGTGGTCGTGATGGCGATCATCCCGCAGGCGGCCAGGATGGACCGGCTCATGACGGTGCAGTCCGCGTACAGGAACTTCACGCCCGCTGCCCGTGCCTCGCGTGCCCGTGCCTGGGTCAGCGCCCGGTAGACGCCGCGGTGGCGCCAGTCCTCCCGGATCGCGCCGCCCCACAGGCCGGCGAAGTCGGTGCCCGGCACACGATCGAGGCGGCCGCTGCCGACCACCTCACCGCTCGCTTCGGCGAACCACAGCGTGACCGAGGGGTTCCTGAGCCGACGCATCGTCATGTCGACCATCCGGGGGATCTCGCCGAACACGCGGTTCTGGAAGGCGACCACACGCTCCACGTCGGCCAGCAGGTCTCCGTCGTCTCCCGCGCGGTGGATCGCGACGCCCTCCGGAACCGGGTCCTCACCCGCCAGGCCCGCGATCCGTCCCGCCATCACCGTCTCCCGCTCCTGAGGTCGCAGGGCGTGGGCGACGAGCAGGGAGCCGAGGTTCGCGGGCCCGTCGTGGTCGCGCGTCTTCCACTCGAACTCCTCGATGGACGGGTCGGAGACGAAGCTCTCGACCGTACGCGTGATGAGGGCCGACAGCTCGTCAGCGGTGAGGCCGTTGAGGCTGCGGTACGTGACGAACCCGCGGCTCGGCATCCGCGCGACCCACAACGGTCCGTCGGTCCGGACGTCGTCGAAGTCCGAGGTTTCGACCGCCTCGCGCAGCTGGGCGTCATAGGCGGCCAGGAGACCGTGCCGCATGGCGGGCACTCTAGCCAACCGCGCTGTCAACGGACGGCGGCAGGCCGACGCTCACGAGGGTTCAGCGGCGACCGCGCCGCCCGAGGAGCCGTCGAAGCGCCGGCCCAGCACGACGCAGTCCTGCTCCGCATAGCCGAGGGCCGCGTAGAAGCCCACGACTGCCGTGTTCGTACGGCGCACCATCAGCTGGATCTTCGGCATGCCGCGCTCCTCGACCCAGCGCTCGACTGCGGCCACGAGGGCGAGGCCGATCCCTTCGCCACGCCGCGCAGGGTGCGCGGCGAGGTAGTAGACCCACCCGCGATGGCCGTCGACGCCGACCATGGCGGTACCCACCAGCGTCTCGCCGTCGTACAGGCCGAGGACTGCCGAGGAGGGGCCGGCGACGGCGCGCGCGAAGTCGCCGTACGGGTCGTTCCAGGGCCGGGTGAGGTCGCTGGCGGTCCAGAGGTCCACCGCTGCGTCGGCCGCTTCGGTGCCGAGCTCGACGATCGTCATGCCGGGGATGCTAGCGATGCTTGTCGGCCCGCCGGTGCTTGCGACGCTCCTCGGTGGCGTCACCGAGCAGCTCGGCGAGCGACAGGGGTCGTCGCCCGGTGAGGCGTTCGACGGCGTCGGTCACCGCAGACAGCTCGCCGGAGGCGATGGCGCTGTACGTGCTGACCCAGGCGTCGAGCTGCCACTGGGGCGCGCCGTACGACGCGCGAGACGCGTAGGCAGCCTCGAGGGTCTCGTTCTCGAACCGGTACGGACGGCCGGTGACGCGTCTCATGACCTCCGTGGCCTCGGCGAGGGTGAGCGCCTCCGGGCCGGTCAGGTCGTACGTGGCAGCGACGTGGTCCTGGGGCGAGCGGAGCACCTCCGAGGCGACGCGGGCGACGTCCGCCCGTGCGACGCCGCCGAACCGGCCGTCGCCGGCGGGACCCCGGATGACGCCGCGCTCGTCGGCGAACAGCGGGAGGAAGTCGAGGTACAGGGAGTCGCGCAGGAACGTCCACCCCATGCCCGACAAGCGCAGCAGCTGCTCCGTGTGCCAGTGGTCGCGCGCGAGCGTGAACGTGGCGTCCGGGGCCGCGCCGAGGAACGACGTGTAGACGACGTGTCCGACTCCGGCGTCCGTGGCCGCCTGGACGAACGTGCGGTGCTGTACGAGACGGTCGGCGCTCTCGGCGCCGGACACCATGAAGAGCAGGTCGACGCCCTCGAGGGCCTTCCGGGCGGACGGGCCATCTCCGTACGACGCCTGGACGACGTCACCCTCGAGGCCTGCCGGGAGCCTGGCGGGATCGCGGACCACGAGCCGAAGGGCTTGACCGGCGTCCTGCAGAGCGCGGGCGACGAGTCCGCCCACATGTCCTGTCGCGCCGGTGACGGCGATGAGTGTTCGCGCCATGGAGGTCTCCTCGCCGGCCTTCAGCTGGCCGGGGAGCGGATGACGGGAATCGAACCCGCAGGGCCAGCTTGGACGGCTGGGGCTCTGCCATTGAGCTCCATCCGCGCGGCCCGAGGGGCCGGGACGACTGTACCGGACGAAGACGCCCCGCCACGAGACAGGTCCGCCGGGGATGGATGGCTCCCCGACCGCTCATCGGCACGGATGAGGGGCTTGTCAAGGGTCCAGTGAGGACCGGCGGGCATGCGTGAAGCGTGCGACCAGGGTTCCTGCCAGCCCATCCTGGACTCGCCCCTGGACGCACGCTCCACTCCAGCAGAGGTGCTCCGTGCTACTGGGTCACGGTGTTCTCACTGCAGGCCGACTAGAGCCCGAGCAGCTGGTTGAGCAGGTTGGCGAGGCCGTTCACGCCACCGTTGTTGTCGAGAAGCCCGGCCACGCTGCACAGAAGGTTGCCGAGCAGGTTCCCGTTGCCGGACTGTGCCGTGATGTTGAGGTGGACCGCGCTGAGATCCACGACCAGGCCGAGGAGGTCGAGGTGAAGCGGGCCCAGGTCCAGCGTGAGGATCTTGCAGGAGCCGCTGGGCGTCAGGTTACCGATCAGGGACGTCACCGTCTGGGTGATCGGGATCACCGTCCCGCTGACAGTTGTCAGGCTGCCCTGGAAGATGCCCTGCAGGCCGAGCTGGCCGTTCTGGTTGACGAACTGCGTCGGCGTGAACGTACCGGTCAAGGTTCCGACCCCGGCGATGACCTGGTTGATCGGGATGACGGTCTGCGAGAGCGTCGCCTGCGTGGATGGTGCGGCTGCCGGAGCCACGGCTGCCTCGGAGATGGGCGCCGCCGAAGCAGGTAAGGCGCTGAGGCCCATGGAGAGCCCGAGTACTGCGGATGCCGCCAGGGAAATGACGCGTACTGGTCGCATTGTGATGCCTTCCTCTCTGCGTCCCGGATCGGTCTGACCCGGTATTGGGTGCCCGTACCCACCGATCCTGAGCACAAACCCACAGTGACTAGGTCTGGCGTCTGTCCGCCATGCCCTCTCGAGAGCCGCTCGAGCGACCGTCTGGATAGCCACTACCGTGAGATCCGGCTACCAACATCGGGACGAACATGGGGGTCGTGGAGTGACGGGATCACGTCTGTTCGACGTCGCGGGGCGCCTGGCCCTGGTGACAGGCTCGAACCGGGGGCTGGGCCACACCCTTGCCCGGGGGCTCGTGGCGGCTGGGGCACACGTGGTCGTCCACGGGCGGGACGAGGCCGCCGTGGCCGCGGCCGCCGAGGAGCTGCGCGGGCAGGGCGACGGGCAGGTCTCCACGGTGACCTTCGACGTCACGGACGCGAGCGCTGTGGCCGCTGCGATCGGCGACCTCATCGAGCGGCTCGGCGTCCCCGACATCCTGGTCAACAACGCCGGCGTCCAACGCCGCGCCCCGTTCACCGAGTTCGACCCGGCGGACTGGGACCTCGTCCTGTCCACCAACCTCTCGAGCGTGTTCTACGTCTCCAAGGCGGTCGCGGCGGCCATGACGGCTCGGGGCTCCGGGAAGATCATCAACATCGGCTCCGTACAGTCGCAGCTGGCCCGGCAGACGATCGCGCCCTACTCGGCGTCCAAGGGCGGGGTGGCGATGCTCACCAAAGGCATGGCCGCCGACCTCTCCCGGTCCGGGATCCAGGTCAACACGATCTCGCCCGGCTACTTCGCCACCGAGATGAACGAAGCGCTGTGGTCGGATCCGGCGTTCGACGACTGGGTGAAGAAGCGCACGCCCGCCCAGCGCTGGGGCAAGCTCGACGAGCTGGTCGGGACTCTGCTCTTCCTGGCCTCGGACGCTTCGAGCTTCGTCACCGGGCAGAACATCTTCGTCGACGGCGGCATGACGGCGGTCGTCTGAGAGGCCCTGGCCAGCGGACTCGAGGGCAGCGCTCCCGCTGACTCCCGCGCCGGAGTGGTCATGGACGCTTCGCTCGCCGTCCCGGCGGCTGACTCCCGTGAGCTGGTGGTTCTCAGCCCTGTCCAGCGCCTCATAACCACTGCGGCACGGGAGTCAGGCTTCGCACGCCGCCGACTCCCCCGGACACGCCTCCTAGCCCGGCGGGCCGTACCGGGGGATGATGATGCCCGCCAGGGCCAGCCACGTGGCGAAGACGAACCACGCGCAGAGGACGGCGAAGACCGCGATCCGTACGTTCGGGTTCGGGAAGGTACGTGTGGCCAGCTGCTCGAAGCCGCGTGCAACGAAGTAGGCGACGGGGAGCAGCATCGGCAGGACATATCGACCCTGCGGCTGGAAGTCCTGCGTGTACGAGTGGTAGATGCTCAACGCGACAGGGATGGGGATCGCGACGAGCAGCACGCCGTGGAGCAGCCCCTGGTCCCAGGACGTCAGCCCGGGCGCGGAGAGCTCCAGATCCTCGGCGCCGGACGTGCCCTGCTCACCGGCCTTCGTCCCGCGCCGTGCACCCCACCTCACCACGCCGGGGACCAGCGCGCCCATCCCGGCGACCGTGATGGCGGCGTAGCCGCCGTAGATCGCCGCCGGCAGGCGCACCGTCTTGTAGCCGAACAGGCCGACGGAGCTCATGCCGGTGATGACGATCCAGCCGTGGTGAACGAGCATGTCCCAGAGGCCCCAGCCCTTGGCGAGCGCGGACGAGGCGCCCGGCTTGGCGAAGTCCCGGCCGTACAGCATCCCCTGCTCGCCGGACGTCCTGAGCCCCAGGAAGTCCCCGTTGTACAGGTAGGCGTTCCGGATGAACCACCAGCCGGCCAGGACGAGCACGACGGCGCAGATCATCCCCAGCTGGACCAGGGTCTGCCGCAGGTGCGCGGGGCGTTCGCCGACGGGAGCGCGGCGCCAGGCGCGGAGGCGGTCGGCCAGGTAGACGACGACGCTGAGAAGCACGAACCCGTACGCCGTGAAGTAGGACAGGAGGCACACGGAGATCGCCAGCCCCAGCAGCAGGACGTTCCCCGTCCCCCACCCGTCACGGAGCCCTCGCAGCCAGGCGTAGATGATCAGCGCGGCCGAGAAGATCGCCAGGGAGTCGCTGTTGAGGTAGCAGCTGAGGAAGGCCAACTGGGGCAGAAGCGCGATGAAGGCGACGAAGAACCAGCGCCAGATCCCGTGGAGCAGCCTGCGGGAGATGAGGATGCTCAGCGCCACCGTGCCGGTCCCGAAGATCACGGAGGCGAACCGTGATGCCAGGTACAGGACGTGACCGTCCGTGCTGAACAGGCTCGCGATGGAACGCAGCAACGCCGCGACGAGCGCCGCCAGGATCGGCTCGAAGGCGTACGAGGTGCCCCAGATCGCGTCGCGGGTCGCGGGATCCGTGCCCGACGGGATGACGTGGCGCTCCGAGATGTACCGCACGAGGCGGTACCGCATGTTCTCGTCCGGGGCCGCGTCGAACGGGACAGTCCAGGCCCAGGTGGTGTAGAGCACGAAGCAGGCGACGATGAAGGTCACCGGGAGCAGCCGCTCGACGGACGAGGCGAGCCGTTCGGAGCCCCTCGTCGCTCCGGTCGTCACCCCCGCCTCGTCGTCGTCGGCGTTCGCGTCGCGGCGCGCCGGAAGGAGAAGAACCTGTGTCCGAGGAAGCTGCCGATCGCGACCACGACGGTGATGACGACCTGCGCGAGCACGGGGTTCATCCGGAGCCCCTCGACGAACAGCGGGGCGGCGGCGATGGGGGCGATCATGCCCGAGCCCCACACGACCATGAACCGGAGCAGGTCTCCGCGGAGCGACCCGGTCGAGTGGAAGACGAAGCGCCGGTACAGCGGGAAGGCGACGGGTATCGGCGCGACCTGGGAGAACACCGTCGCCAGCATGTAGTGCCAGCCGAGGCGCAGGCCCAGCGCGACCATCGCCCAGCTCAGGACGGAGACCCCGCCAGCGGCCATCAGGTACCGCACCTCTGTGCGCCGGAGGACCGAGGCAGCCTGGTCCAGGCGCATGTTCATGTGTAGAGCGTAACTGCCGGCTGAGGCCCGGCTGTGACTGCTGGCTTCGGTCGGCCCGGCGGGTAAGGTCTCCACCCGTGGCCCGCCTGCTGTTCTCCGTCCCGTACGTCACCGGATCCGAGTCGACGTACGTCGCCCAGGCGATGGCCTCCGACCATTGGCAGGGCGACGGACCCTTCACGAGACGCGCCGTGGCCCTGCTGCAGCAGCTCACCGCCGCGAGGGGAGTCATCCTCACGACCTCCTGTACGCACGCGCTCGAGCTCGCGGCCGTCCTCGTCGGGTTGAAGCCCGGCGACGAGGTGATCTGCCCGAGCTTCACGTTCTCGTCGACCGCGACCGCGATCGTCTCCAGGGGCGCCGTGCCCGTCTTCGTCGACATCGAGCCACGCACCCTGAACATCGACCCGGCAGCCGCGGAGGCCGCGATCACGCTGAGGACGAAGGCGATGTTCATCCTCCACTACGGAGGCGTGGCCGCTGACCTCGACCAGCTCCTCGCGATCGCGGACCGGTACGGGCTGGCGCTCGTGGAGGACAACGCCCACGGGCTGGGCGCGAGGTTCCGTGGCCGTCACCTCGGCACGTTCGGCACGTTGGGGACGCAGAGCTTCCACGAGACGAAGAACGTCGCGATGGGGGAGGGCGGCGCGTTGCTCGTCCAGGATCCCGAGCTCCTGGCTCGCGCTGAGATCGTGCGCGACAAGGGTACGAACCGCGCGCGGTTCTGGCGGGGCGAGATCGACAAGTACACGTGGGTGGACGAAGGCTCGTCGTACCTGCCGAGCGACATCCTGGCGGCGGTGCTCTGCGCGCAGCTCGAGGGGTTCGACGACATCCAGGCGAAGCGGATGCACGTCTGGGACCGCTACGACACGGAGCTCGCCGACTGGGCGGGCCGGTCGGGCGTCGACCAGATGTACGTCCCGCCGGAACGTTCCCAGCCGGCGCACCTGTACGTCCTGATGATGCCCTCCGCCGAGGACCAGCACGGGCTGATCCAGCACCTGCGCGAACGCGACGTCGTCGCGACGTTCCACTACCAGCCGCTCGACCAGTCGCCCGCCGGCCTGGCCTTCGGGCGCGCCCCCGAGCCGTGCACGGTCACGTACGACCGGGCCGCCCGGCTGGTCAGGCTGCCGGTCTACGCGAGGATGACGGACGCCGACATCGACCGCGTCATCGAGGGCGTGACCTCGTACACCCCGTGCTGCTGACAGCCATGTAGGGCCGGCGCCGGCCCCGGAGGATGCGCCGCCGTGGTCACTGCGAGTCGGCCTGGCGTCTCCGCTGGGCGGCCGCCACAGCGTCGCGCTCAGCCTCGGAGCTGCTCGCCACCGCGGGTGCCGACGGAAGACCGACCTGGCGTCCTGTGTCCCCCTGGATCCGTACCACGTAGGTAGGGCGGTTCTGCGAGCTCATGTACAGCCGGCCCACGTAGTTGCCGATCACGCCCAGGCTCAGCATCGTCAGGCCGGAGAAGAGCGACGTCATGGCGGCCTGGGAGGCCCAGCCGGCAGGGGTCGGGTCGGAGACGAAGTAGCTGATGATCACGTAGACGAACAGCCCGAGCCCCAGGAGGCAGGCGAAGTACCCGGCGACCGTCACGAACCGCAGCGCCTGGGTGGTGCCGGTGGTCATGTCCCAGGCGAGGCGTACCAGGGAGGACCAGGTGTAGCCCGAGCGGCCGTGGGTGCGTGTGTCCATCTTCACCGGCACGGCGATGACGCCGTTCGTCGACCATCCCAGCAGGACGTCGATGTACGCGGCGCCCGCCACCGAGCCGAACCCCTCCCGGAGGTCGGTGCGCATCGCGACGAACGACGAGAACAGCCGCGCGTTGGCGAGGCCCATCCGCTCCATGACCCGCTTCACGCCCTGGCTCGTCGCGTTGCGCCACACGTTGTGCTCCTCGTCGACGGCGTTGCCGTAGACGACGTCGACGAGCGGGTCCGCCAGCGGCTCCAGCAGGAGGTGGATCTCCTCCGGGCGGTGCTGGAGGTCGTCGTCCATGAGGACGGTCACCTCGTACCGCGCGCGGTCGATGCCGGCGAGGCTGGCGTGGTGCTGTCCGTAGTTGCGCCGGAGGAGGACGGCCGTCACGCGGGGGTCCTCGATCTCGAGGCTCCGTGCGACGGCGTACGTGTCGTCCGGCGAGCCGTCGACGATGAGCAGGATCTCGTACGCCTCCGCCACGTCGGCCAGTGACGCGTGCAACCTGGCGACGAGCTCGGGCAGACTGTCGCGGGAGCGGTAGCAGGGGATGACGACGGAGACGTTCACAGCTAGGGATTATCCCCGACGGTCTCCTGTCCGTCATGCACCTGGCTGGTCGAGCGGGCACGAGCCGCGTCGACCGGCGTCCCCTCACCGAGGCGTACGCCTCGCCGTCCGTCTTCACCGGCACCTACCAGGTACCGCAGGCGAGCTACTTCCTCCTGGGGGACAACCGCGACGTCTCCAGCGACGGCAGGAGTGGCGTGAGCCGTACGTGGGCGGGGCTGCGGTACGAGGACGCCTCCTCGGCGCACGCGCACTGAGCCCTCGCTCAGAGTCCCCTGCTCGCGGCGCGCCGGATGCGCCCGTCGCCGTACCGCACCCCGCCGGCGGCTCGCTGGGCTATCGCCGGCCAGACGCAGACCGCCCGTTCGAGGACCCAGAGGGGAGCCCAGAGGGCTGCGGTGACGGGGAAGACGCGCCCGCCTCCAGCACGGCGCCGGCCGACCTCGGCGAGCCCGATAGCGACCAGCGCCAGCAGGCCGAGCGCTCGCGGTCTGTGCCGCAAGCCCACGATGACGGGAAGCAGCGCAGCCTCGACGACCAGGCGTGACGGTTGGGCGAAGTCGTCGTAGGCCTGCCGGACGCGCTGGCTGACGAAGTGAGCAGCAGTGGGCGGCCGCCGGCCGACGTACAGGTCGTCGGCCAGCTCCACGACACCGCCGCGCGCCCCGACCGTACGGATGAGCTCCAGGTTCTCGAACAGCACGTCCCCGTCGTACCCCTCCGGCAGGACGATGCCCCTGCGGACGATCAGGGTGCCCGGGTAGTCGCTGCCGAGAGCCCGGTTGAGCAGCTGCCGGCCGGTGTCCCAGCGCGCATGCCACGGCCAGTCCGTGAACACGTTCTGCGGCGCGACGAGGTCGGCCTGCTCCAGCCGCCGGAGACCCTCTGCGAGCGCGTCCCGCTCGTACCGCACGTCGTCGTCGGCGATCACGACAGCCTCATGCCGGGCGAGAGTGAGACCCGTCATCACTCCTTTGACCTTGCCGTTGCGTCCAGGCCAGTCCCCAGGCGGGAGGACGCGAGCGTACGGGGACCACACCTGGAGGTGCTGGGCGAACAGGTCCGCCGGGGAGCCGTCGACGACGGTCACGTCGACGAGGCCGGCGAGCCCGCGCAGGTAGTCCGTGAGGTCGTCGAGGTCGGCGTCGTCCTGCCACCGGGGCGGCAGGACGTACTCGGCCGTCGCCGTCATGTCGAAGGACCGTCCTCCTGTCGGGGCACGATCGCGTAGTCGACAGGCTTGCAGATCCCGCCGTTTGACTTCTCTGCGGAACAGGCCGTGAGGGCTACGAAGAGGTCCATCTGCGCCTCGACGACGAACCGGTCTCCTGGCTTCGACCGGGGTGGGTCGATGTGCATGATCCCGTTGTCGTCCGTCCAGACGTTCATGAAGATGTTGAACGAGGTGCCGATCTGGTCGTCGGTGACACCGTACGGAGCCAGCCCTGTCGCGAGGTTCTCCAGGCAGCTGGGGTGCCGCTCCCCGTGGAGCTCCGGGTAGAGGAGGTCGAACGTCTGCTGGCTGCACGGTGTGAGCGTGAAGTCGTGCCGGCCGCAGTCGTCCTCGATGATCCGGAACATCGGGCGCGACCTGTTGCTGTACAGCAGGTCGTTGGTCGTCTGGTAGATGCAGTTGGCGTAGTCGATCGTCCTGCCGCTGGACAGCCATTCACGGGTGTCGTCCGCGCTCACGGCGAACAGGTCGCTGACCTGGCCACCGGTCGTGTCGACGACGACGAGGAGGTCACCCTCCTTCAGCTCGAACCCCGCGCCGGTCTGCGGTTCCAGCCTGTTCATGCAGCCTCGTTTCCTGGTGGCGGATCATCAGAGGTGGTCAGGTCGACAGGAGGCTGCCAGCCGTCCGGGACAGCCCGGCCCGAGTACTGCCGCGCCTCGGAGATGGAGCCGTGGTCGGCCACCATGGGGTTCACATACCCCTGGAGACGTACGTCGCGGCGACGGATGGTGTCGCGCATCCTCTCGTACCGTCCGGACGCTCGCAGGGCCTCGAACTGCCGGTGCAGGTTGAAGACCAGGACCGGCCAGGGGGTGCGGCGGGCGATGCGCGAGGCCTGCGGATGCATCCCGATGACGAAGAAGGCGACCCCGGCCAGGCTGAACGCGAAGTGCGGGTTCGACGGGTCGGCCGAGACGCTCGTATCCCACTCCTGGGACTCGCCCTGGTCCAGGTCATGGAGCAGGCTGAGCTGGCGCCACAGCAGCGCCTCGAACTCCGCCTCGGAGGAGACGACCGGGCCGCGGAACACCGCCACGAACGAGACGAAGGTGTCGTCGTCGGCCTCCAGCCCCGTGGTCCTCGCGTACGAGGCGAGCGCCTCGTACAGCTGCGTACTGTCCGGGTCGGCGAGCTCGTCGACCATCTCGATGTGTGCGGACCGACGGGTGAACACCGAGCGCGCGCCCAGGCAGGGGTAGTCGTCTCTGAGCACCAACGCGCGCAGAGACTCCGCCATGTGCTCGGGAGTGAGGGCAGGCGTGGTCACGTCGCGCTCATTGCCTGACGCGAATGTGCGATTCACCCGCCCTCCTCCCTTTCCTGGAACATCTCCGGCTAGCCCCCAGATACCCCCACCCCTTCCCAGCAAAACGGTTTCGGGCGCTGCGTCGGGGCCTGCACGACCGTGAAGGGGCGTTCAGCGGAGAGCGCTCACACGGGACATCACGAGGGCTTGGGGATGGGAGAGGTGGGTATTGAAGGCCGTGCACACATCGAAGGAGCCTCGGCCCGAGCCGAGCGAAGAAGCCGCTGTCTCCGTGAAGGAGCTGCGCCGCATCGCGACCGATGACTTCGGGATCGCCGACCTGCGTCAAGGCCAGGTCGACGCGATGGTCGCAGCGACGCAGGGCCGGGACGTGCTCGCCGTCATGCCCACCGGGTACGGCAAGTCGGCGATCTACGAGGTGCTCGGAGCCAGCGAGGAGGCCCTGACGCTCGTGATCTCGCCCCTGATCGCGCTGCAGCGCGACCAGGTACGCGCCCTGGGTGAGGCGCCCGGCGCTCAGCGAGCCGTAGCCCTCAACTCGTCCTTGGGCGTCACAGCTGAGGAGCAGCTGTGGCAGGACGCCACGGCCCAGCAGGTCAGCTACCTGTTCCTGTCGCCCGAGCAGCTCGCCAACGACGCCGTACTGGACCGTCTGCGAGCTCTGAAGATCGGCCGGGTGGCAGTCGACGAGGCCCACTGCGTCTCGGCCTGGGGCCATGACTTCCGGCCCGACTACCTCGCCATCGGCTCGGTCGTCGAGCAGCTGGGCCATCCGGTGGTGATCGCTCTGACAGCCACGGCTGCTCCGCCCGTACGGGAGGAGATCATCGCGCGCCTGGGCCTGCGTGATCCCGTCGTGGTCGTCCGGGGCTTCGACCGGCCGAACCTCGAGCTCGCTGTCCACCGCTACACCAGCGGGCAGGAGAAGGAGGCCGCACTCCTGCGCGAGGCCGTCGAGCGAGCTCAGGCCGCGGCCGGCTCGGGAGTCGGGCTGGTGTACGTCGCTCGTCGTCGGCAGACGGAGGACTACGCCGCAGCCCTTCGGGACCAGGGGGTTCGGGCGTACGCCTATCACGCAGGCTTGCCGACGAAGGAGCGCAACGGCGCGCAGAAGGCGTTCGACGACGGCGAGCTGGACGTCGTCGTCGCGACGAGCGCCTTCGGCATGGGCATCGACCACCCACACGTCCGGTTCGTCCTGCACGACTCGCCGCCGGGCTCCGTGGACGACTACTACCAGGAGATCGGCCGGGCGGGCAGGGATGGGGAGCCGGCCGCTGTGACCCTCCACTACCGCCCGGAGGACCTGTCGCTCCGCAGGTTCTTCTCGTCGAAGAAACTGCCGGAGGAGGACCTGCGTGCCTGCCTGCAGGCGCTGGGGTCGGGCGCCGACACCCTCGCCGCGGTCCGTCGCGTGACGGGTCTCGGACCACGCGCGGCCTCCGCCGCCGTCAACCTGCTGGTCCTCACCGGCGCCCTGAACCGTCAGGCAGGGAAGCTGCACCCCATCGGCAGCCGCGATCCGCGGCAGGTGCTCGCCGAGGCCTCTCGTCTCGTGGACGCGCGCGAACGGATAGAGCGGTCCCGCGTGGAGATGATGCGAGGGTACGCGGAGACTCAGGGCTGCCGTCGGGAGTTCCTCCTCAGCTACTTCGGGGAGGACTTCGCGGGGCCGTGCGGCAGCTGCGACAACTGCCTCTCGGGCGCGACCAAGGCGCACCAGAGCAGCGTCAGCTCCCCGTCGAGCGCCGGTGAGGACGGCTTCACTCCGGGAGCGCAGGTCGTGCACGAGAAGTGGGCCGAGGGCACCGTGATGCGCGTCGAGGACGACCGGATCACCGTCTTCTTCGAGGAGCAGGGCTATCGCACGCTCGACCGCGAGCTAGTGGCCGACAGGGGGATCGTTGCTGTTCGAGAGCCGGGCGAGTGAGACCGCTCACCGCTCGTGCCGCCCGCGGCGCTCCCGTCGCAGATTCCCTGGCAGGCAGGCGCTCTCGCAGGCCCTGCGAGGTACGGTTGGCTCGTGTAAAGCAAGCAGATGGGTCTCCCACGAGGACCCTTCATGTCCGTCTCGTCGTACCGGCGGCTGAGGGTAAGGAGCAGGATGTCGCAGCATCCCCTTTCTGAGCGTGGCGCGATGACTCTGTCCGAGTTCGCTCGCCAGGCGAACGGTCCGAGCCTCGAGTCCACGCGGCTCGAGCTGGGCCTGAGCCTTGTCGTGGAGCTGGTGGACGGGTGCGACCAAGCGGGCGTGATGACGATGACGCGACAGGGCCCGCAGACGACCACGGCAACCTCAGACCTCGTCTACCGGTCCGACCGGCTGCAGTACGAGCTGGAGGAGGGACCGGCCCTCGACTCCTTCCGGCTGCTGTCCACGGTGATGAGTGGTGCCATCGGGCGGGACCGGCGCTGGCCGCGCTGGGGACCCGCCGTTGCTGGGCGTTACGGCGTGGGTTCCGTCCTGTCCGTCGTGCTCTCGGGCCGGGGAGCTCCCTTCGGCGTGCTGAACCTGTACGGAGTCCGCGGTGACGCCTTCAACGACTCCGAGATCCTGGTCGCCGAGTCGCTGGCCGGTCTCCTCGCCGTCGTCCTGGCTGAAGGTCGGGACATCGACAACCTGGAGCGCGCGGTGGCCAGCCGGACAGCGATCGGACAGGCCGAAGGCATCCTCATGGAGCGCCACAAGCTGAGCGCCGAGGAAGCCTTCGATGTCCTGCGTCGCGCCTCGCAGAGCAGGAATGTGAAGCTCGTCACCGTTGCGGAGGAGCTCATCACTACTGGGCAGCTGAACGCCAGGCCGACACGGCAACAGCTTCGGGGGCTGTGACGCGTCCTCTGACGACGTCCCACCGAGCCTGGCGCTGACGATGTCTGCATGCCGTTTCCCGCTGCGTCACCGCTGATCCCCGTGCCCTGATGTCGGGTAGGTTGGGAAGCGCCGGATCTTCTGGCCGGTGATGCAGGTGTGGTCTGTGTGGAAGTCGGCCAGTCCTAAGGCGGACCGGCCACCGGGGGTACGCCCTCATCGCAAGTGTCGTGCTGCGGTTGGAAGAACGTGGAGGGTGCCCGTGAGCGCCATGGATACCGGGATCGACCAGCTGACCATCGCTGTCGCGAGCATGAGCGGCCTGCTCGTGAGCCACGAAGCGGCGGCGGCAGCCGTCGAGAAGCTCGCTCAGGTCGCGCGGGACATGGTCCCGTCGGCGGTCGGGGCGGGGGCTTCCTTGATGGACGACAAGGGCAGCAGAATCAGCACCGCGACCACCGACCGGATCGCCATGATCGCTGACGAGCTGCAGTACGAGCTGGGCCAGGGGCCGTGCATCAGCGCGTGGGCCACAAGCTCTGTGCAGAGGCTGGACGACACCGAGTCCGACACGATCTGGTCGCGCTGGTCCAGCGGGGCCCGAGATCTGGGGATCCGCTCCGTGCTGAGCGCCCCACTGGTCTTCCGAGGCGACGTCATCGGTGCCCTCAAGGTCTACAGCACGTCCGTCTCCGCGTTCGACGAGGACGATGAGCGCCGGCTGGTCCTTCTGTCCGCCGCGGCAGCGACGTTGCTCGGCGTGGCGAGCGGACCCGAGGCTCCCCGCAAGCTCTCGGAGACCCTTGCCGCCGCCCTGTCCGCCCGGAACGCTGTGGAGACCGCAACGGGCATCCTCATGGAGCGTCACCAGATGGATCTGGAGGCCGCACGGTACAGGCTCATCGAGCTGTCGAGGACCAGCGCTGAACCCCTGGCCGATGTCGCTCGGAGCGTACTCGACCGGTCATCGGACACCTCACGCTAGGGAGGGGGGGTGGACGACGCCGACATCGGCCGGGAACAGGCACGGCTCGTACGACTGGCCATCGTCCGTGCCCACCTGGAGCTGGAGGACGTGTGGCTGCACTTCTTCAGCCTGGGCGGAGATGTGGGAGCGATGGAGGTGGAGGCCTACCTGCATCATGCCTTCGTCCTGCCCAGGCTGCAGCGTGACCTGCTCGCCCACGCGGTCAACGAGCTGATCGACCACAGGCCCAGCATGAAGGCCCCCTACGCGACCGACATCTCAGAGGCAGAGACCTCGTCGAACCCGGCCGGCGACGACGACGCGCAGGAGTCGTGAGGCCTGCTCGGTCAAGGGCAGGGGGCTTCCAGCCTCGTACCTGCCCCAAAGACCAGGTGGTCGCTACGTGGCCTCGCTGTGCTCGTCGCCGACGCGCCCCACATGGCCGTACAGGTCGGGCAGGACTCCGAGCGGGTCGAGTCTCGACTTCGCCTTCTGCCAGTTCGGGCGGTTGTAGATCGTCCAGAACCGCTCCGGGGTGTAGCTGTTGCGCCCGATCAGGGTCTTGAGGCCCGCCAGCTCGTACACCTCCTGCTCGAGGAGCTTCGCGTAGTCCCTGTCAGGCTCGTTGTTGTCCCGTCCGTAGATGGCGCAGTCGATGTACAGGTCGTCGCGTGAGGAGTCCATGAAGTCGGGCGCGATCCAGGGGTAGTCGCGGGGAGGGCGGTACGGCACCACCCACAGCGGGAAGAACCTGAACTCGTCGCGGTACCAGTCGAAGAACTCCTGGAAGCGCCGCGAGGGGATGAAGACGTCGCAGACGACGTCCGGGCGCTTCTTCCGCGACACCTTCGACTCCAGCCGGCTCATCCGGATGAGGTTCGTCGAGCCGAGCAGCCGTGGTCCCGCCAAGGCCCGGACGGGCGCCCACTGCAGCGGGGGGACCTTCCGCGTCAGCCAGTGGCAGTCGGTGTCGTAGCGGAAGCAGTAGTCCGCGGTGGTGAGGTAGTCCTCCTCGCGGCTGGCTGTGCTCGCGTAGTAGACCTTCGACCGCGAGTAGTCGCTCACGTACGGCGCCTCGTCCACGAGCTCGCCCAGGCACAGGACGAACCGGTGCGGGGAGTGCACGATCCCGTCGATGAAGTCGACCCTGTCGGCGGCGACCTCGCCTCGCATCGCGGCATGGAAGGAGTCGGCCGTCGTGAACGTGCGGTACGTCAGGTGGACGTACGGCGCCGCCGGGATCAGCTCGAACGTCAGCCTCGTGAGCAGCGCCAGGGTGCCGTACGAGCCGTGGACCATCTCGAAGATGTCCGGGTCGCTCTCACGCGAGCACGTGACGACCTCGCCGGTGCCCGTCACCAGCTCGTACTCCAGGCAGCTGTCGTGGAACCCGCCGTACCGGAACGACATCGACTCGACGGAGCAGCCCACGACCGCACCACCAAGGGTGATCCCCTTCAGCTCCGGGACCACCTTGGGCAGCAGTCCGTACGCCAGGGTCGCCTCGACGACGTCCGAGAACGTGACGGCTGACTCCGCCACGCAGATGCGGCGCTCGGCGTCGATCTGGATGATCTCGTCGAGGTCTCGCATGTTGAGTGGGGCATGCCGGTACCGCGCAGCGCCGTGCAGCGGCACGACGTGCTTGACCGCGCCCTTGTCGACGTTGTCGACGATCTCGCCGCGCTCGGCGCGCTCGCGCATCGTGGCGGCGATCGTACGCACCTTCGTCTCGTGATCTACCTGGGTGACCCCTGCCAGCGTCATGCGGGAAGAAGTACCCGGGAGGTCGGGTGGTCAATCAGGCGGGCAGAGATCGCGCCGCGGCGCAAGGTGGCGACGGTTTTGCTAAGACACTTTCCTGAATCTCTTGCCGCCTCTCCGGCCCGGCTGGTACGAAAGGACAGAGGCCACTCCCTCACCCCGTTGGAGCTGGCCCTGCCCAAGAACAAAGGAGTTCGGCAATGCCAAACCTGACCCGTCGCGGACTGCTCGTCGGTGGCGCCACCGTTGCTGTAGTCGCCCTCACCCCCCAGGCAGCCCACGCGGCGACTGAGACCGCGAGCGTCCCCTTCACCCTGAATGCCACCGTCCTGGACGGGGGTGAGCAGGTCTCCTCGCTGACGCTCGACACGAGCGCCCTCGGCCCGATCGACCCGTCCAGCCTGACGACCTCCACGTTCACGGTCCACGCGAAGTCTCTTGTTCCCTGGTCCACCACCGACCTCGTCTTCACGCAGTACGACGCCGACCGTCCGGTCACGAAGGCGTACCTGGACCACGGGAAGATCGTGCTCGACCTGCAGACGATCGACCAGAAGACTCTCGGCGGCACCCTCGGCTACCTGGCGCGCGCCGGTCGCAACGTGCTGCTCGACCTCACGTACACGATCACGCAGGCCGTTCCGCTCACGCTGCTGAACCACCGCTCGCTCGTGCTTCCCGGCGTCACGCAGGGCAAGCTCGTCGACCCCGAGGTCGACGCGTACAGCTACCACAAGCACGCCAACGGGATGAACTACCGCCTGTTCTCGCCCACCCAGGGCGGCGGGGCGGAGCGGTCCGTGGGTGAGGGCAAGCGACCGCTCGTCGTGTGGCTGCACGGCGGCGGCGAGGGAGGTCTGCTGTCGCAGAACTACTACGACAACGAGCCCACCCTCCGCGCCAACCGCGGCGCCCTCGGCTTCTCCACGGCAGAGGCCCAGAGGATCTTCAAGGGCGCGTACGTCGTCGCCCCGCAGGCGGAGACCGCATGGATGGCGGACGGACCGGGGTACGCCCCTCGGGTCAAGGCCATCATCGACGACCTCGTCGCCCGGGACCCGATCGACGCGAGCCGGATCCTCGTCGTCGGGTGCAGCAACGGCGGCTACATGTCGCTGTACATGTCGTGGGCCTACCAGGGGTTCTTCGCCGGCTCCGTGCCGATCTGCCCTGGGGCGAGCACGAGGTACTTCACCGACGAGCAGCTGAAGTCCATCACGACTCCGACGTGGATCGTGCAGGCTGCCAACGACACGACGCTGCCGCCTCCCGTCAACGGCCTGCGGGCCCATGCCCTGGTCCCCGGCTCGCTGATGTCGTTCTACGACAACGTCACGTGGAACGGGATCTCGTACCCGGGTCACTGGTCGTGGATCTACGTCGCCCGCAACGACCCGTCCCTCAACGGCCAGCACATCTGGCAGTGGATGGCGTCGCAGCAGCTCCCCACGGGGTAGCCGAGGGTCTCCTGCCCCCACCCACGAAGGCCGTCCGGTGCTCCGGGCGGC
>JACRAA010000390.1 GCA_016213595.1 Actinomycetota bacterium
ATGGCCAGCTGCTGCTTCACCCACAGGGTGAAGGACTGGTGCACGCTCGACCCGGTCTGGGTCGTGGCGACCAGCGTGAAGCTGTACGAGCCTTCGCTGCCGGCGGGCGGCGTGCCGACGAGCGACCCGGTGCCGTTGCCGTTGTCGACCAGGTGCAACCAGCCTGGCAGGGACTCGGCGGTGAGAGTCACGGGGCACGACGGTGCCGTGGTGATCGAGAACCTGCCCTCGGTTCCGACCAGGAACACCGTGGACGCCGCGGACGTGAACTTCACTGACGCGGTCGCGGTGGCCTCGGTCACCGTGAGTGTGAAGCTCTGGCTCGCATGGGCGGCGGTTCCTCCGACCGCGGTCGCGACGATCGTGAGGTGGTACGTGCCGGCGGTGCCGGAGGCGGGGCGCCCGGCCAGGGTGGCCGTGCCGTTGCCGTTGTCGGTGAAGCTCACGCCGGACGGGAGCGCGCCGGTCTCGCTGATGGCCGTGCTGGTGGGATACCCGGGCGTCGTCCTCACCGTGAAGGAGCCGGGTTCGCCCGTGGTGAAGGTGGTGTGGTCGGCGCTCGTGATGGTGGGCGACGTGTCCACGCACAGGGTGAAGGACTGGCTCACGCTCACACTGGTGTCGGTCGTGGCCACCAGCGTGACGGTGTGTGAGCCTTCGCTGCCTGCGGGCGGGGTGCCCTTCAGCGACGCTCTGCCGTTCCCGTTGTCGACCAGCGTCAGCCAGCCGGGCAGGGACGTGGCGCTCAGGGTGACCGAGGTCGAGGCCGAGGTCTCGACGGAGAAGGAGCCGGCAGCTCCCACCTGGAACCGGGTGGAGCTGCCGCTCGTGAATGTGAGAGGTGATGTCGCTCTCGCCGGCGGCGACAGCAGGACGAACTGACTCAGGATGAGGAGGAGCGCGGCAAGCGCCGCTCCACTCACCAGACGGATGTGCTTCGGACGCAAAGATGTCGACATGACTTCCCCCTTGAAGTCCATGAAGTGCGGATCAGGCACGTGCTCACGTCCCGACTTCCCCCGTGAAGCCCTTGAAGTCGGATCACCTGCAAGTACCCACATCTCGCCGCGTCTACCTCGTGGGGTATACGGAGATCTCGGACCCGGGGGACGCCTTCCGTCGCTCGGAGCGGGCCCTTCTACGCTGGCCTGATGCGAATGAGCGTCGTCGAAGGGGACATCACCGGCGTGAGGGTCGATGCGATCGTCAACGCTGCCAACTCGTCGCTCCTCGGAGGGGGCGGCGTCGACGGGGCGATCCATGCGGCGGGCGGGCCCGAGATCCTCGCCGCGTGCCGTCGCCTGCGACAGACCCAGCTGCCGTCTGGGCTGCCTGCCGGGCGCGCGGTGGCCACGACCGCCGGTGCGCTCCCCGCGACGTGGGTGATCCACACCGTCGGACCGGTGTACTCGACCCGCGAGGACCGTCGACCGACCCTGCTCTCCGCGTACACCGAGAGCCTCCGCGTGGCCGACGAGGTGGGGGCGCGCAGCGTCGCCTTCCCCTTGATCTCGGCGGGAGCGTACGGCTGGCCGCTGCAGGACGCGGCCGATGCCGCGGTGGAGGCGGTCCGCGGCGCCACGACCCAGGTCGAGGACGTACGGTTCGTCGCGTTCAACGCCCGTGCCGGGGCGGCGCTCGAGAAGGCGCTGGAGCGGTAGGCGTGAGTCGGGCGGTGAGCGTCAGATGGCGCGGGCGGCCCGGGCAGCGACCTGCCTGTCGAGCTCCTCCTCCTGACGGAGAAGCTCCGACTCGTCCGCCTCCTGCTGGAGCGCGAGCTCGTCGGCGAGCGCCGTGCTCTCGTCGTCCTCCCAGACGCGCCGGGGACGCCTCTCCGCCTCTCGGGCCCACAGGGCGAGCTGGTCTGCGGTCGTCTCCTTGCTCAGGACGTTGCGCCAGACGACGCCGTCCCGGACCACGCAGACCCGGTCGGACCAGTCGAGCGCGTCCTCGTAGTCCGTGGAGAGCAGGATCGCCGACTTCCCGGACTCCGTGAGCTCGGACAGCATCTTGTGCACGTCGTGGCGCGAGCTCATGTCGAGGCCGCGGGTGGGCTCGTTGAGGATCATGATGTCGCAGTCCTCGCTCATGAACCGGGCGAGCGCGATCTTCTGCTGGTCGCCGCCGGACAGCGCGTCGACCTTGCCGAGGATGCTCTTGGCCTTGACCTGGAACTTGCCGAGCACACCGATGATGTCCCGCAGTGCGGCGACCTCGTCCTCGAAGTCGACCCCTGCGCCCCAGCCGCCGGCCATGAGGCTGCGCGCGATGCTCTCGTCGGCGGGGACGCCGAGGTCGATGTCGTCCTCGGAGAAGTACGTGATGCGAAGTGCGGCCGCATCCTCGGGTCGGGTGATCCGGCGGGGCTGGCCGAACACCTCGAGCCGGTCGAACGTGCCGGGACGGTCGCCGGTGATCGCGCCGACGATGTCGGGGATGCCTGAGTGCCGCGGCCCGACGAATGCGAGCACCTCGCCGCGGTGGAGCTCGAAGTCGACGCCCTTGACCGTCTCGCCGCGAAGGTTGGTCGCCCGCAGGACGACCTCCGACGTGTGCGTCGTACGGCGCCTGTCGCGGACGACGACCCGACCGAACCTGACCTCGGCCAGATGCTCGGTCGTCGTCTCCGACGACTTCTGGATGTCGACGATGACGCCTTCCCGCAGGATGGCGACCCGGTTGCTGATGTCCTTCACCTCGGGCAGCCGGTGGGAGATGTACACGACGCTGCGGCCCTGGCGCGTCAGGCGGCTGGTGATGAAGTGGAGGTCCGTGATCTCGCGGACGTTGAACGTGGCCGCCACCTCGTCGACGAGGACGATCTGCGCGTCGTCCGCGAGCAGCCGGACGGCTTCGACCAGCCCGATCTCGGGGCGGAGCAGGTGGCCGACCCGAGCGTCGGGGGAGATGTGCACCCCTGCTTCGTTGAGCAGCCACTGCGCCTGCCGCCGGACGTGCTCGTGCGGCAGGCCGCTCTGGTAGGTGTTGCGGAAGATCGCCTGCGCGACGGTCAGCGAGGAGTCGATCTGGAAGTTCTGCTCGATGATGCCGATCCCCATGCGGCGCGCCTCACCGATGTCGGCCGGGAGGTACGGCTCGCCCTCGACCAGCATGGAGCCGGAGTCGGGACGGTACACGCCGGAGATGATGCTCATGAGGGTGGACTTCCCGGCGCCGTTGGCGCCGATGAGCCCGAGGACCTCGCCGGGACGGATATCTAGGTCGATGCCGCGCAGCACCGGCATCCCCGCATGGGTCTTCGTCACTCCACGGACGGTCAGCAGGTCGGCCATGCTCCCTCTCCTGGGCCGGCTCTCCGTCGCTCGGGACGTGGCGACACTCGATCCTTGCGGTCGGGGCGCGGTCGGTGAGCTGTACGAGCCACTTGGGGTGGTTGTCTCTCGGTCTAGGGGAGATGCTGTCAGCCAGGAGGTCGGGGGACCGGTCACATGGGGAGACTCTCACTGGCTCGTGAGCCGGGAGAGGCCGTCCGCACAGGCGTTTCTGACGTACGCTGCCCGACATGTCTGAGCCGCTCGCACCGCCTCCCGAGGACCGGGACTGGACGTTCGTGACCACTGTCGGCTGTACGGAGTGCGGGTTCGTCCCGTTCGACCCGGCGCTCGCCGCCGACCGCCTCCGCGCGACCGTACCGAGGTGGCGTGCAGCGTTGTCGGGCGCGTCGGTGAGGGCACGGCCGGCGCCGCTGACGTGGTCCCCGCTCGAGTACGCCTGCCATGTCCGTGACGTCAACAAGACCATGGACGGGCGCCTCAGGCTGATGCTCGCCGAGGACGGTGCCCGGTTCGAGAACTGGGACCAGGACGCGACGGCGGTGGAGGACCGGTACTGGGAGCAGGACCCTTCGGTCGTCGGGGACGAGCTGGCGGCCGCCACCGAGAAGGCCGCGGCGACGCTCGACTCCGTGGCCGAGGATGCGTGGTCACGCCGCGGCTTCCGCAGCAACGGCTCCGAGTTCACCGTGGGCTCCCTCGCTGTCTACTTCGTCCACGACGTGGAGCACCACCTTCACGACGTCACTGCCTGACCGAAGACGCCGCACGGTTCCAAGGGGCAGGATGCTTCCATGAAGGAGACAAGGCCATGAAGGAGACGAGGCCTTCCTGGAAGCAGGAGCCGGACGCGCACGACTACCCGGCTGCTGCCGACTACCTGTCACTGATCGCCTCGCCGGAGCGCGTCGACTCGATGGTGGCCGCGCTGCAGGAGGCGCCGGTCGTCACGAGGAAGGCGAAGGACCTCCTGCGCGCGGCCCAGCTGCCGCTGCTCGGCGACGAGGACGCCCACGTGGCGGCCGACCTCGCCAAGGTGCGCCAGGGGCAGGCCTTGTCGCCGGTTCTGGTGATCCGCGGAGACATGGTGAAGGGGATCCCTGCCCAGATCGCTGACGGCTACCACCGGGTCTGTGCGAGCTTCCAGGTCGACGAGAGCTGCGAGATACCCTGCCGCATCGTTGCGTGGGACGCCTGATCCTGTGAGCCTCCCCCTCCTCGCGCTGGTCGGCCTCGTCGCGCTCGCGGGGCCACTGCTCGCCGGGTTGCTGCGATGGCGGATGCCGGTGGTCATCGGGGAGCTCCTTGCAGGGATCCTCATCGGCGGCTCGGGACTCCGTCTGGTCGACGCCCAGGACCCCACGTTCACGTTCCTCGCGGAGGTGGGCTTCGCGGTGACCATGTTCGTCGCCGGCACCCACGTCCCGATCCGCGATGCCCGCCTCAGACCGGCCCTTCTCGCCGGCGCCCTGCGCGCGGTGGCAGTGGGCGTGCTCTCCGCGATGGCAGGCTTCGGCGTCGCCGCTCTCTTCGGAACGGGTCACGGCGCTGTGTACGCGGTGGTCATGGCATCGTCCTCCGCGGCCCTCGTGCTCCCCGCGGTCGACCAGCTCGGGCTCGGCGGTGACCAGCTCCTGCCCACGCTGGCACAGGTCGCCGTCGCGGACACGGCCTGCATCGTCGCCCTGCCGCTCGCGATCGACTGGCACCACGCCCCCCGCGCCGCCCTCGGGGCGGCCCTCGTCGCGCTGCTCGCCATCGCCATCGCGGTGGCGCTGCGCTGGGCGGACGAACGGGACCACTGGGACCGCCTCCGCGAGCTCAGCAAGGACCACCGCCTCGCGCTCGAGCTCCGGATCAGCCTGGTCGTCCTCTTCGGGCTCGCTGCGGTCGCCGCCCTCACGCACGTCTCGGTCCTGCTCGCCGGGTTCGCCCTCGGGCTCGCCGTCTCGTTCGCCGGTGAGCCGCACCGCCTGGCGAGACAGCTGTTCGCGGTCGCCGAGGGGTTCCTCGCGCCGCTCTTCTACGTGTGGCTCGGGGCGTCGTTGTCGATGGTCGCGCTGGTGCGGGACCCCCGCCTCGTCCTGCTGGGCCTCACCCTGGGCGTGGCTGCGGTCCTCACCCACCTCGCGCTCGCCCTGTCACGGCAGCACCCGCTCTGGTCGGTGTCGACGTCCGCACAGCTCGGCGTCCCCGTCGCGGCTGCGACGATCGGTGCCAGTACGGGCCTGCTCGCCCCCGGAGAGCCGGCCGCACTCATCCTCGGGGCCTTCGTCACCATCGCCGCGCTCACGGCCGCCACGGCCGTCGCCTCCCGGCGCCCGGAGCTCCGCGCCCGTACGCAGCGCGAGCCGGTCCATGCCCGCCATGCGACGCTCGGACCCCGGCACGAGGCGGCGTCGCCCGAGTGACAACCGGCCGGAGGGCGTCGGCTAGAGCCGGCGCACGAACCGGTCGCCATCCGCGACGAAGCCCATCGACTCGAGGAACCGGCGGTGGGTGTCCGTACCGGCCCGGGCGGCGATCTCGCGAAGACCGGCCGCACGCAGCTGGCGTGAGCCACCGCTCTCGTACAGCCACCGTCCCAGCCTGCTGTCCCGGAAGGCCGGCAGGACATAGTCGAGGTGCACGTTGAGCCGGTCGTCCTGCTGGCTGCCCAGCAAGGCCCCGGCCGGCATGCCGTCGCGCATGTACACGTAGGCCACGTCGTTCGGCAGGTTGACGGTGAAGTCCGGCTGCGACTTGCGGATGTCGGAGATGTGGGCGTTGAGGAAGTCGATGAGGAACGGCGCGTCGACCTCCACGGGGACGAGGCCGAACTCGTGCGACGTGGTGAACTCCCGGTACAGGTGCCACGCGTGGATGCCGACGATCACGAGGTTAGTGATGAGGACGGGCCAGGCCTGGATGAAGAGCCCGTACACGGCCGTGACGATCGCGCCCGCGACGGAGACCAGGCGCAGCGGCACGATGCGCCGCATCATGAACGACAGCACCACGAGGATGCTCCCGGCATAGCCGATCAGCTGGACCATCGTCGCGGACATGAGGGCATCGTACGGGTACGGGCCAGGGGACCCGAGCGGTCAGCGGCGCTCGATACGGCGCAGGATGAGCACCAGCCCGACGAGGGCCACGGCGTTGATGCCGACGATGAGGGTCATGGCCCACTCCGGGCCCGCCTCGTACGCGAGCCCGAGGAGGCCGCCCGCGAGCAGGAGCCCGAGACCGCGGACGAGCGCGAGCCAGCCGAACGCCGAGGCGCGGGTCGAGGACGGCACGATCTCGCTGACGACGGCCTTCACGGTCGAGTCCAGGACACCGTTGACGATGCCCCAGATCGCGACGCCGACCCAGAGCAGTGTCACGTTGCTCGTGAACGCGGCCGCTGCGGCTGCCGCGGCGAGGGTGACGGCGATGAGGACCCGGGACCCGTACGCGTCGTACAGGCGGCCGACGAGGACGCCGCTCAGCCCGTCGACGGCCATCGCCAGGGCGAACAGCAAGGGGATCGTCGCATCGACCGCGAGGTGCCGGTCCAGGGCGTGGAACGCGATGAGCGGGAACGACGCGACGCCGGCCGAGAGCACGGCGACCGTCGCGACGTACTGCCAGAAGACGACGGGCAGTCGCGGCGCCGCGGCGAGCGGCGACGGCTGCGTCTCGGACGGGGCGGGTTCCTGGTCAGGCGACTCGTAGTCCCGCGGCTCAGGGACCCGCGAGCGCAGCCAGGCGAGCATGATCATCAGGAGGACGCCGGGGACCGCGAGGATCGCGAACGCGAGCCGGTAGTCGCCCTCGCGCCAGCTGAGGACCGCGGCGAGCAGCAGCGGGCCGAGCAGGGCTCCGGTCTGGTCGAGCGCCTGGTGGACCCCGAACGCACTCCCGCGACCGGTCTTCGCCGCGGCGTACGAGAGCAGCGTGTCCTTGGCCGGCGACCGTACGGCCTTGCCGAGACGCTCGGTGCCGTACAGGACGAGCGCCGGCGCGAGGGCGCCGGTGACGCCGATGAGCGGGACGCTGAGCACGGTCATGGCGTAGCCGAGGATCGTCCAGGTCCAGTAGCGACGCGTACGCCCTACGGCGTAGCCCGTGACGACCCGAAGCCCGTACCCGATGAACTCGCCCGCGCCGGCGACGAGGCCCACGAGCGTTGCGGAGGCCCCGAGCGTCGCGAGGTACGGCCCGATGATGCTCCGCGCGCCCTCGTACACCATGTCGGCGAGCAGGCTGACGATGCCGAACGCGACGACGAAGCGCCACGGACGCATGAGCGTTGATGGGTCGGCCCGGTCTGACGGGCGCGGCGTGCTCAACCAGTCACCAGGAGAGGGCTCGGCCGGCGTCGGGCCCGAGCGCCGCGCGCAGAGCCTGCAGCGACTCGGGGACCACGATGACCACGGCGTGCGGGTCGCCGTCAAGGAGTCGGCGAGCTCTGGCCTCAAGAGTCTCCGGCCCGGGTCCGGCCGGGAGCAGGAGGAGGGTGCGGTCGTTGGCCTCGTTCGTCCAGCGTCCGCTCAGCGCCAGGTACCACTGTTGCGCGTTGATCGGGTGGAAGCTCTGGTCGTTCTCGAGAGGACTGACGAAGACAGGGTTTGCGCCGGGTGGCACGGCAACGCGCGTCGCCGCCCAGATCTGGAGGTCGA
>JACRAA010000391.1 GCA_016213595.1 Actinomycetota bacterium
AGCTGGCTGAGCCGGAGACCGTGATGAGCCCGACTCTGCCCCTGCCGCCGCCGTCCGAGCGCGAGGTCGTGACGAGGCTGATCCGGTCGATCCTGCCGTACCCGAGACAGCTCGCGGACACGATGTTCAACGGGTCAAGCTCGACGTGGAGTGGGGCATTCCTCGACCAGCCCGCGAACGAGTTCTACGTCGTCGAGGCCGACTGGAGGGTGCCACGGGTCTACGACAGTCCGGTCCCGCATTCCGCTGCCGCGGAGTGGGTCGGGATGGGCGATGGGCCGTCCGACTTGTTCCAGTCCGGTACGGACTCGGAGAGCTACAACCTGTTGGGATGGACCATTTCGATCTACTGGATGTGGATCGAGGCCCTTCCGTACGCACCGTGGGCTGTCACGAACTTCCCGATCGACCCCGGAGACCAGATCCACGTCACGATCTTCGTCGCGGACGGGAATGGCACGACGTGGTTCAACGAGCCACGGGGCGGCGGCCTGACCAGTCGTAACGACAGTGTCTGGTTCATGCTCTACAACGCCACCCAAGGGCTGTCCTACTGGGGCACGTACCCCACGGTCGATACGAATGGTCGTTTCCGGTTCGTCGGTAACACCGCTGAGTTCATCGTCGAGCGGCCGACCTCGACGAAGTCTGGCCCGCAGCCCCTGGCGAACTTCTGCGTCACCACCATGCGCAACTGCGCCTTCGGCGACGCGCAGTACGCGAGCAAGCTGTTCCCGCTGCAGCCCGACGACGGTTCGCAGCCCTTCGCGGCGAACCTCAGCTACTGGAACATGGACAACCCCGCGACGAAGCACCGGCTCGCGACTGCGGTGAGCGGTACGGACACGTCGAGCTACGGCGGCATCGACGTGATCTGGGTGTTCTCCAGCTCCTTGTGACCCTGGAGGAACTGTCTCATCGGTCAGTCACCGGGGCGCCATCCCGCCGCATGTCGCGGCGCGCGTCTCGATCCTCCCTGACCCGGCGACTACGCAGCTGAGCGTTCCGAGACGGGCCGACGGCGCAGCTGCGCCGTGCCGATCGGAGGCGTGGTGTACTCCTGGTCCATGCGGCCGACGCCGGTGCCGGGAGCGACGATGGCGTCGATCCGGTCCAGGAGGTCGTCGGAGAGAGCCACGTCGGCGGCGGCGAGAAGGTCATCGAGCTGTGCCATGGTGCGTGGCCCGATGAGGGCAGCGGTGACTCCGGGGTGCGCGATCACGAAGGCGAGGGCCATGTGCGTGAGCGAGAGCCCTGCCTCGGCGGCGAGCACGAGGAGCTCCTCGACGGCGTCGATGCGGCGCTCGTCGCGCAGCGCGGCGAACATCCGCGAGCGGCGCAGGTCGGTCTCCTGTCCGCGGCGCACCCGGCCCGTGAGCATGCCGCTCGCGAGGGGGCTCCAGATCACCGTCCCCATGCCGTAGCGCTGCGCGACGGGCAGCACCTCCCGCTCGATGGACCGGTCGAGAAGCGAGTAGTGAGGCTGCTCGGTACGGAAGCGCTCGAACCCGCGCCGCTCAGCCGCCCACTGCGCCTCGACCATCTCCGACGCCGGCATGTCGGACGACCCGATCACCCGCACCTTCCCGCTTCGGACAAGGTCAGTCAGTGCCGAGAGGGTCTCCTCGATGTCGGTGCACGGGTCCGGGCGGTGCAACTGGTACAGGTCGAGATGGTCGGTCTGCAGGCGGCGCAGGGAGCTCTCGACGGCGGTCATGATCCAGCGTCGGGAGCCGCCCTGCTGGTTGGGGTCGTCGCCGATCGGCCGAGCGAACTTCGAGGCGAGTACGACCTGGTCCCGCCTGCCCTTGAGGGCGCGTCCGAGGATCTCCTCCGAGTCGCCGTACGCGTCGGCAGTGTCGATGAAGTTGATGCCGGCCTCCAGGGCGCGGGTCACCATCGCGTCGACCTCGTTCTGGTCGCTCGTACCGAAGGAGCTGAACATCATGGCGCCGAGAGCGAACGGCGAAACGCGAATGCCGGTGCGGCCGAGCGGGCGGTGGTTCATGGGTGACCTCCATGATCTGGTGGCGTCCGAGCGGTACGCTCGGGCATAATCGGAACGCGTGTCCGTTACTGTAACGGAACAGGGTTCCGATTGTCGAGGATCTACATGAGCGCCATTGATGAGCCCCTCGCCACGCCTCGGCGCAGGCGTGCCGATGCCGTACGCAACTCGGAGGCTGTGCTGGAGGCGGCCAAGGCGGCGTTCGTGGAGTCAGGTGTCGATGTGCCGATGCGGGAGATCGCCGCACGGGCAGGCGTGGGCGTGGGCACGATCTATCGCCACTACCCTCTGCGTTCCGACCTCATCATCGCCGTCTTCCGTCATGAGCTCGACGCGACCGCGGCCGAGGCGGATCGCCTCGCGGCCGAGTACCCGCCCGCGGAGGCGCTGCGCCTCTGGTCACAGGCGCTTGCCCGCTTCGTCGCGACCAAGCGCGGCTTCGCCGGCGCCCTGCACTCCGGTGACCCTGCCTATCAGCCACTGCCCTCCCAGTTCCTCGGCGTGCTCGCTCCCAAGGTGCAGCGCATGCTGGACGCCGGAGCCCACGAGGGCACGATCCGCGGCGACATCCGGGCCGAGGACCTCATCCACGCCCTCAGCCGGCTCGCCGACAGCTATCCCGCCGACTCCGGCGGCCACACCGCACGAATGAGTGACGTGCTCTTGGACGGACTGCTCATGCCACCCACTGGTCAGGCGTGAGGGCCGCGCGCGAACCGCGCCAGTGCCATGCTGGGCAGCATGAAAGCACGCGGTGCTTCACTCGTCCTGCTGGTTCTGGTGGCGCTGGTGCTCACAGCGTGCGCCCCGGGTCCCAATGTCGCGGCGGTCAGTGGGCCGGAAGTCGCCGGCTTCTGGTTCGGGCTGTGGCACGGACTCATCTCGCCGATCACGTTCATCGTGTCGCTGTTCAACCACGGGGTGAACATCTACGAGGTCCACAACAACGGAGGCTGGTACAACTTCGGCTTCCTGATCGGCGCGTCCATGGTCCTGGGAGGCGGGGGGGCGGGTG
>JACRAA010000395.1 GCA_016213595.1 Actinomycetota bacterium
AGCCCCTCGCTGACCTCGCCCTCCGGCGTGGCTCCATTGCGCGTTCCTTGACGTAGGCATAGGATCGCCTTGTCACAGTTGGGGGACTGTGATGCACAGTCTTGGGGGGCACGTGCACATGAATGACACAGCTGCGTTCTCCGGTCAGGCGTACAGCCGGCCGTTGCCTGGCAGTCCTAACTACACGACGCCTGTACCGGTGGCGTGCCGCGCCTGTGGTTCGGCGATCCTGTACCCGCGACCGTGCCCGAAGTGCGGTGCGACCTCGACCTGGGTCTCCATGGAGACCGTCGTCGAGCCGCCGCTCGGCACTGCGTGCTGGCACGTGCGCGAGGGCGACCCGTACGGCGTGGAGCGCTGGTGGGACGGCCACCAGTGGACGGCGCAGATCGTCGGCGGCGAGAAGATGCGCTGGCTCGAGGATCTGAAGGCCCTGCCGGAGGAGTTCCGGACGCCCTACACGGCGGACCAGATCGAGCTCCTCACGAGGGAGGTCGAGCGGATCGCGTGGGTGATCGACTCCGCGGGTCCTCCTTCAGCGCGGAAGGGCCGTAACAGGACCCAGACGCCTCCGCGCGAGCAGTCGTGGGTGTCCCGGCTCCTCGGCCGTTCCTGACGCCGGACCTCCGCCTGGGTAGCCTTGGCGGTGTGATCCGGATGCCCAAGATGCCACAGGCGGCGACGCCGGGCGGGCAGCCTCGGCCCACCGGGTTCACGCCTCCTGCAGATGAAACGGCTGACGCGTCCGTCCCCGGCGCGAGCCCGATGCCGGATGCCCCGGCTCCGCGGATGCCGGTCAGCCCGGTAGCTCCCGCCCAGAGTCCCGACACGCCTGCGGACGAGCCCAGGGCGTAGGGAGCAGCCACACGCCCTCCGGGAGCAGCTACCCGCTCTCCTCGAACAGCTACACGCCTTCCTCGAAGTCGATGATCCGTGGCAGCAGCGTGACGAGCAGCGGCGCCAGCTCACCGGTCGGGCGGTCGAGCTCCAGCCAGCGCAGCTCGGCGATCTCTGCCGCGGGCAGGAGGGTGTCGCTCGCGCGGCCCGTCCACGCATAGACACCTGCCCGTACCGTCGTGTCGGGCTCGTTCGCCGCGACGTCGATATGCACGCCCCAGCTCTCGAGGTCGTCCTCGGCGAGCTCGAGGCCCACCTCCTCGGCGAGCTCGCGGATCGCGGCCGCGCGTAGGTCCTCGTCGGCTTCGGGCTTGCCCCCGGGGAGCATGAACCGCTTCGTCCCGGTCTTCCGAACGGTCAGCACGCGGCGCCTGCCGTCGAGCACGACGACCGCCGCGACCACCACGACTGCCCCCGACGTCACGTCGTCGACCTTACCGGCGCCAACCCGTTGACCAGCGTCGTGCCTGACCGGCCTGCCGTGCCAGGATGTTCCGGCCGGTCCGGCACGGTCCAACCTGAGTGAGAGCGAGGTGCGTTCGCATGGGCGCGATCCTCGCGAAGGCGCTGTCGCTCGTCCTCATCGTCGGTATCGGCTTCGGCATGAAGCGGCTGCGCTGGGTCAAGGCCGAGGACTTCTCGATGCTGTCCAAGATCGTGCTGCGCGTGACACTGCCGTGCGCGCTGGCGACCTCCTTCAACCAGTTCGAGATCGTGCCCGCCCTGCTCGGCCTGACGCTGCTCGGCTTCGTCGCCAACATCCTCCAGCAGGTGGTCGGCTACCTCCAGACCCGCAAGGGCACGCCCGTGGAGAAGGCTTTCGGCATCCTGCACGGCGGCTCGTACAACATCGGCGCGTTCGCCCTGCCGTACGTGTCGGCCTTCATCGGGCCGGCCGCCATCGTGTACGCCTCGCTCTTCGACGTCGGCAACTCGCTGGCCACCGCGGGCGTGGGCCGGAGCGTTGCCCACGCCGTCGCGCGTCCCCACGTGAAGCAGACGCTGCTCTCCGTCGTGAAGCTGCTGTTCACGTCGCCCGTGTTCGACACGTACCTCGCGCTCGTGCTCATGCGCCTGCTCCACATCCAGCTCCCCAGCGTGGTCATCGGGTTCACCAGCCTCGTGGGGGCGGCCAACCCGTTCCTGGCCATGTTCATGATCGGCGTGGGCCTCGAGGTGGGCCTCCCCAGGCACCACCTGTCGACGGCCGTGCGCGGGCTCGCCACCCGCTATGTGTTCTCCACTGCCATCGCGGCTGTCGTCTGGTTCCTGCTGCCGTTCCCCCACGCGGTCAGGGTCGTCGTCATCCTCGTCCTCTTCGCGCCGATCGCGTCGATGGTGCCGGGCTTCACCTCGGAGGTCGACGGCCACGTCGGGACGGCCACGTTCATGAACTCGGTGTCGATCCTCATCGCGATCGTCATGATGCCCACCCTGTACCTGTTGCTCTCCCCGTAGACGCGAGACCCTGCACTGCCCTCACAGGTCTCGGGCAGAAGGGGAGACGATTCCCCGGACCCCTACCCACACAGGTCTTTCACCGGTGTAGTTCGCTCGCGACCGTTCCGTCTCCCGGCGTGTCGTGATAGGAACGAAGGGCCTGACAGCCGGTGCAGACCTCCCTGGGGCCTGGTGCCGGCTCCGGACCAGAACAAAGGAGTTCTGACATGTCCCGTCTGACTCGTCGTCGACTGCTCGCGGGGGGCGCCGGAGTGGCAGCGGTGGCCCTGCAGCCCGAGATCGCTCACGCAACAGCTCCCATCACATCGACCACCGTGCGCTTCAGTCTCAACGCCACTGTGCTCGACGGGGGCGAGCAGGTCACCTCCCTGACGCTCGACACGAGCGGCTTCGACATGATCGACCCCGCGAGCCTCACCAGCTCGACGTTCACCGTCCACGCGAAGGCCACCAGCCCGATCCCCGTCGTCCCCCCGGACCTCATCTTCAATGAGTACGACCTCGACCGCACCGTCACCGCCGCCCGGCTCGAGCACGGCAAGATCATCCTCGACCTCGAGACGAGGGACCTGGCAACAGGTGGCGGCACGCTCGGCTACATCCTCAGCCTGGGACGCAACGTCCTGCTCAACCTCGTCTACACGGTCACCCAGACCGTGCCCCTGCGGCTGCGGGCGAACCAGGCTCCGCTCATGATCCCCGGCTTCACCCAGGGGAAGCTGCACGACGCGGAGGTCGACGTGTACGGCCACCATCGGTCCGCGGACGGCATGAACTACCGGCTCTTCCTGCCCATACAGGGCGGTGGCGCTGACCGTCCCGTCGGTCGGGGCAAGCGTCCGCTGATCGTGTGGCTCCACGGTGGCGGGGAGGGCGGCTCCCTCGCCCACGGCTACTACGACAACGAGTCCCTGCTGCGGGCGAACCGAGGCGCACTGGGCTTCTCGACGCCCGAGGCCCAGCGGATCTTCGACGGCGCGTACGTCCTCGCTCCCCAGGCCGAGTCGTACTGGCTGGAGAACGGGCCGGCGTACGCACCGCGGGTACGGGCCATCATCGTCGACCTCCTCCATCGGTACCCGATCGACCCGGCACGGATCTACCTCGCGGGCTGCAGCAACGGTGGCTACCTCACGATGGAGATGACCTCGCTGTACCCCGACCTGTTCGCGGCGGCCGTCCCGATCTGCGGCGTCGTCCGGAACTTCCCGACGCCGGGTGTGGACGTCCTGACCGACGACCAGCTCAAGGGGATCACGACGCCGACCTGGCTGGTGTGCGCGAAGAACGACACGACCGTGCCCCCCGTCGACAACTCAGAGGTGGCGGCCGCCCTCATCCCGCGCGCGATCTTCACCGAGTACGACATCGTCACCCGCAACGGGATCACCTACCCCGGCCACTGGTCGTGGATCTACGTGGCCCGCAACGACCCCACGTACCGACGCAAGCACGTCTGGCAGTGGATGGCCTCGAAGGCGCTCCGCGTCTGACACCTGTCCGGGTCTGGCAGCTGTCCGCATCTCGCGCCTGTCCGCGCCTTTCCTGACCAGTGACGGCTTTCCGTGACGTGCGCCCAGCCTCAGGCGCCGTCTCGCTCGGGCGTCCACGCCGGCCACTGCAGGACGCGGTCCGCGAGCTCGCGGTGCGTGGCGACCAGGCCCGCGTTGGCCTCGTCGGAGCCCAGCACGTGCGTACGGGCACGCTCGGGCGACTTGCCGAAGCGGACGTGCCGGGCGATGAGGCGCTCCACGCGTACGGACTCGTCCGGCGCCTCGAGGTACCAGACCACGTCGAGCTGCGACCTCGCCGACCGCCAGTCGGGGTGGAGGAGGTAGTTCCCCTCCGTGACGACCAGCCGTACCGACCTGGGCACGGGGATGGCGGCGTTCACCGGGTCCTCGATCTCGCGGCGGTACTCCGGCGCGTACACCACAGCCTCGTCCGCCCTGCGCAGCCGGGCCAGCAGCGCCCCGTACCCGTCAGCGTCGAAGGTGTCAGGGGCGCCGCGACGGGTGGCCCGCGCATCACCGGCGATGACGGACCTGGCCAGGTGGAACCCGTCCATGCCGACCGCGACCGCGACTCCCGGCGACGTCATGTTGACGGTGGCGACGAGCAGGCTCGCGAGCGTCGACTTGCCGGCCCCCGGCGCGCCGCAGATCCCGACGAGCGTACGGGTCCGTGTCCGCGCCAGGTCGAGAAGCTCCGCCGCGAGGAGGTCGACGTCGACGAGGTCGACATCGAGGCTCATCGGACGAGGAGCTCGCTCGCCTCCAGGAACCGGTCGCCGAACGCGTCGTCGAGGGCCTGTTTCGGCGGCTCCTTGAGCTGGCGTTCCGTGTAGTACCCCCCGGGCTGCCAGTCGACGCCCGGGGTGGTCGTCGCCAACCAGACCAGGGTGTCCGCGCCCTGCTCAGGGGTGCGCATGACGCGCTTGCCGACAGCGGAGCTGTAGAACCGCTGCACCCACTGGCCGGCTGCCGCTCCGAAGGACGTCGCCACGACACCAGGGTGGAAGGAGACGGTGTTGATGCCGTCGGCGCCGTACCGACGCTGCATCGCTCTCGCGGTGACGATGTTCGCGAGCTTCGCAGCTCCGTACGCGCCGAAGGTGCTCCAGCCCTTCTCCTTGCCGAGGTCGCCGAGGTTGATCCTCGCCCGGAACGCCGCCCTGCTCGCCGTGAAGATGACGGTGCCCTCGCCGGCCTGCAGAGCGGGCAGCAGCTCCTCGGTGAGCAGGAGCGGAGCGAGGTGGTTGACCTGGAACGTCATCTCGTACCCGTCGTCGGTGACCTTCCGCGGGGCGAACACGCCGCCCGCGTTGTTCGCCAGCACGTCGACCACGGGATGCGCCTCGACGAGCGCCTGGGCCAGCGCCCGTACCTCACTCAGCCGCGCGAAGTCACAGACGTGGTACTCGCAGCCGAGCCGTTCGCCGACCTCGGCGATCTTGGCGGGGCTCCTGCCCACGAGGACGAGGCTGACGTCGGCCCGTCGGGAGAGTGCCTCGGCGGCTGCCCGCCCGATGCCGTCGCTGGCCCCGGTGATGACGATCGTGCGCTGGTTCATGGGTGTCCTTCCTGTGGCGCAACTGTAGGGGCGCAACCGAGTGGCGGGCAGCCCTGCCTCCAATGAGAGGATGTCGCCGTGCGCGTCTACAACTTCTCAGCAGGTCCAGCTGTCATGCCCCTCGAGGTCATCGAGGAGGCCGCCGCCGAGCTCGCCGACTGGCAGGGCTCCGGCATGAGCGTCATGGAGGTCTCCCACCGCGGGAAGCCCTTCGTCGCCTGCGCGGCCGAGACCGAGTCGCGGTTCCGCTCGGTCATGGGGGTCCCCGACGACTACGCCGTGCTGTTCCTGCAGGGAGGGGCCACCGGACAGTTCGCCGCCGTGCCCATGAACCTCACGTCGCCCGGCGACACGATCGACGTGCTCAACACGGGCCAGTGGTCCGCGAAGGCAATCTCCGAGGCCAAGAAGTACGGGCTCGACGTGCAGGTGGTGGCCGACGAGAAGGACTCCAACTACACCACCGGCAAGATCTACAAGTCGGTGATCCAGAAGGAGCGGCGCGGCGACTACCTCGGCCACACCGTGCAGGTGATCCCGCACATCACCGACGAGATCAAGGC
>JACRAA010000397.1 GCA_016213595.1 Actinomycetota bacterium
GACACCACGACGAGGTCGACCTTGAGCACCTCGCTGATCTCGATCCGGGTCAGCTCGTCCCAGTACGCGAGCTGGAGGACTCGACGTTCCCGCTCGGGGAGGTCGCTCAAGGCGACGAGTGTGCGGGGACGCGTGTCCGTCGGGGTCCAGGACAGCCAGGTGGCGGGAAGCCCGAGGGGTCCGGAGCCGCTCGTGGCCGCACTGTTGCGGTAGGCCTGGGCGACCTCCTGCTCGATCGCCTTGAATAGCGTGGCGAGGCTTGCACCCGTACGCGGCTCGACGTCGGCGAACACCCGGCTCGCGATCACCTCGGGGTCCTCGACCCCGAAGGCGCGCCACTCGCAGGCGGTCACCACGAGCGGCCAGTACCGCTGCGCCAGGTCCTCGTCCGCGCCCATGCCTTCACCGTAGCGCCGGCGCTCCAGAGGCCCGGATCCTCCCGGACCCGCAGCTCCTCGAACGCGTCGATGCGGTGAAGGGGGAGCTGGAGTCCTGCTCAGACGAGGTCGACGACGACCGGCGCGTGGTCGGAGGGGCTCCCCTGGCCCTGGGCGGGGTCGCGCTCGTCGCGGTCGACGAAGGCGCCCGTGACGCGGGGGGCGAGCGGCGGCGAGGCGAGGACGAAGTCGATCTTGAGGCCGCGGTCCCGTTCGAAGCGCTGGCGGTAGTAGTCCCAGTACGTGTAGCCGGGTGCGTACGGCCGGGTGACCTCGACGTACCCGTCCTCCTGGAGCGCGGCGAAGGCTGCTCGCTCCTCCGGGGTCACGTGCGTCGAGTGGCGGAACTGCGCGATGTCGAAGACGTCGTCGTCGGTGGGGCAGACGTTCCAGTCGCCGACGAGGGCGGTCGGGGTGCCCAGCCAGTCCCGTGCGGCCTCCCGGAGGGCCGCCATCCACGCGAGCTTGTACGTGTAATGGGCGTCGTGGGGCTTGCGGCCATTCGGCACGTACAGGGACCAGACCCGGACACCGCCGCAGCTGGCGCCGATCGCCCGCGCCTCGGCCGTCGCCGGCTCGGCCCATCCTGGCTGGCCCGGGAACCCCTCGGTCACGTCCTCGAGGCCCACCCGGCTCGCGATGGCGACGCCGTTCCACTGCCCGTGACCGCAGATCGCCACGTCGTAGCCGAGCGCCGCGAGACCCATGAGGGGAACCTGGTCGTACGTCGCCTTGACCTCCTGCATCGCGAGGACATCTATGTCGTGGCGCTCGCAGAAGGCCTCGACGCGGCCGATCCGCGCGCGCAGGGAGTTGACGTTCCAGGTGGCCAGTCTCACCCGCCCAGCGTCTCACGTCTCCCCGGGGGGCCGGGCGGGCGTTCGGCCGGCTGTCCTGACGTCCGGCGACGCTCATGCCTCACGTTCCGCGCCGACCGCTCAGAGCCCGCCCTGGAGCCACCTCGCGAACACGTCGGGGGCCGAGTCGCCCCCGGTCCGGGTCTCCTCGAGCTTCGCCATCAGCCACGGCGGGAGCTGGCTTCTCCTGCGCTTGTAGCGCTGGAGGTCAAGCAGGTACGCCTCCGCGTCGGGAGGCGGGTCGAGCAGGGGCTCGCGGTCGTAGTCGTACGTGGTCGTCGCCGTTCCGCCCGGGGCGATGTCGAGCGTCATCGAGTACCACGCCCCCCTGCCCGCCACGTACATGCGGTGGCGCAGCTCGCGCAGCAGCCGGAGCGCCTGTCCCTCGGCGAGCGGCCCCGACAAGGTCGTGGCGCCAGCGGCGATCGTGACGGAGCCGGTCCACCGGTCGGCGACCATGGCCACCTCCAGGTGGGCCCACCCCCAGCCCTCCGGCGCGTGCCGGACGACCACCTCGACCAGCGCGTCGACGAGCTTCGACTGGGACGGCGCCCACGGTTTCGCCATGATGCCGATGCTACGGCCGTCGTGGAACCCCGGCGGTGCGGAGCGCTGGTCCGACTGACACGTGACAGTGGCGCTGACATAGTGTTCGACGGCAGCTGCGCCGGTACGGGCGCCCGTCATCGAGGAGGTCTCGTGCAGAAGCCCCGCAGTACGAGCACAGACATCGCCCGTCGTGCGGGCGTCTCCCGGGCGACGGTGAGCTACGTACTCAACGGCCGTACCGACCAGTCGATCTCGGATGCGACCCGTGCGAGGGTCCTTGAGGCTGCGCGGGAGCTCAGCTACGTGCCGAACGCCGCCTCGCGGGCGCTGCGAGCCGGGAAGTCCCGCCTCGTCCTGCTGATCAATGCCAGCGTCCCCTGGAGCACGAACATCACGGACCTCGAGGACGAGCTCACGCGCGTCGTGGCCGCCACCGGGCGGACGCTGCTGGTCTGGCGCCGGCACGGCCCCGAGGACCTCGCGTCGACGTTGGCCCACCTGGAGCCGTGCGTCGCCGTGGCCTTGAACCGGCTCAGCCCGCACGAAGCGGAGCTGCTCGACACCCTGGGGATCCCGCTCGTCCAGACCGACCTCGTCGCGCCAGGTGCGGACCTGCCCGCTCGGCTGCAGGTCACCCACCTCGTCGGCGCAGGCCATGAGCGGCTCGCCTACCTGACGACATCGGAGGAGTCACTCGCGCGGTTCGCCACGCCCCGTACCGCGGGCTTCCTTGCCGCGTGCGCCGAGCTTGGGCTCCCCGAGCCGAGGATGGCCGCGCTGCCCGGCGGCATGGACGTCTCCGCGGTGGATGTCGCGCACCAGCTGCGAAGGTGGCAGGAGGAGCCCGAGCCGGTCACTGCGGTCGCCTGCTTCAACGACTTCCATGCAGCGGTGTGCCTGGCGGCGGCCGCCGAGCTCGGCCTGTGGGTGCCCTCGGACCTCGCGGTGATGGGGCTCGACGACGAGGTCTTCGCACCCCTCACGCGCCCCGGACTCACGACCATCCGGATCGACGTCAAGGCGTTCGCCCGTCACCTGTGGGACCTCGCCCGTCACGAGCTCAGCGAGGCTCCCGAGCCCGACCCGTTCGTACAGCCCTCGCACGTCGTGGTCAGAGCGAGCGTCTAGGACCGGGCGGGGAGACCAGTCGGTGGCCGGACCGGTCGAGCGCTCAGCGCCAGCCGAGTGCCGGCGCCACGTGGGTGAGGATCGACTCGAGGACGTGAGCGTTGTAGTCGACCCCCAGCTGGTTCGGGACGGTCAGCAGCAGGGTGTCGGCCGCCGCGATCGCCTCGTCGTGGGCGAGCAGCTCCACGAGCGCGTCCGGCTCGGCGGCGTACGAGCGCCCGAACACGGCCTGGTAGTCGTCGATCACCCCGACGGAGTCCTCAGAGTCGAGGTCGTGGCCGAAGTACATCCGGTCCTCGTCGGTGACGATGGGGAAGATGGAGCGGCTCACCGAGACGCGGGGCTCGCGCTCGTGCCCGGCGTCCTTCCATGCCGTACGGAACGCCTCGATCTGCTCGGCCTGCTGGATGTGGAACGGCTTGCCGCTCTCGTCCGCCTTCAAGGTGGAGCTCATGAGGTTCATGCCCAGCCTCGCAGCCCACTCGCCCGTCGCGTTGGAGCCGGCGCCCCACCAGATCCGGTCCCGCAGCCCTGGTGACTGCGGCTGGATGCCCAGCGGGCCCGGCGCGGCGTTGGGGAACATCGGGTGTGGGTTGGGTTCTGCGAAGCGAGCCCCGGAGATCACCTTGAGGTACGTCTCCGTGTTCGCCCGAGCCACGTCCGCCATGCTCTGGCCCTCCGGAGCGTCGTAGCCGAAGTAGCGGTACCCGTCGACCACCTGCTCGGGCGACCCCCGGCTCACGCCCAGCTGAAGCCTTCCGCGGGAGATGAGGTCGGCGGCGGCAGAGTCCTCCGCCATGTACATGGGGTTCTCGTATCGCATGTCGATGACGCCCGTACCGATCTCGATCCGGCTCGTCCTGGCACCGACCGCGGCCAGGAGCGGGAACGGCGAGCTCAGCTGGTTCGCGAAGTGGTGCACCCGGAAGTACGCGCCGTCCGCACCCAGCTCCTCGGCCGCGACGGCCAGCTCGATGGACTGCTGCAGGACGTCTGCCGCCGACTGGGTCTGCGAGTGAGGCGACCTCGACCAGTGGCCGAAGGACAGGAAGCCGATCTTCTTCACGATGGTCCAATCTTCAATCGATCTCGATATTCCGTACGTGCGCAGGCGGCGATTACGCGCAGCTCACCTCGCAGGGTAGAGTTCACCCCAGCAGTCCGTGAAGTCTTGCCCCGGACTCCTGCGCGGCCCAATGGTCCGCGCCCCCTCGTTCCGATGAGGGACACCGCCTGAACTCCTCCCGTCGCCGACGGGAACGGCCTGGTGAGACACCGACCGAATCGACTGGTTCCTTGACTTCTTCCAACAGCTTCACCCTGCTCGGCGTGCCCGCGAACCTCGCGCAGCTGCTCGCCGACCGGGGCATCACCGACCCCACTCCCATCCAGGCAGCCACGCTGCCCGACTCCCTCGCGGGGCGCGACGTCCTGGGTCGGGGCCGTACCGGCTCCGGCAAGACGTACGCCTTCCTGCTGCCCCTGGTGGCGCGCCTCGTCGCGTCAGGTCGACCGGCCCGACCCGGTGCCGCTCGTGCGCTGATCCTGGCCCCCACCCGTGAGCTCGTCGGCCAGATCCACGCGGCCCTCCAGCCGTTGGCGGCCGCCTCCGGCCTCACCACGATGACCATCTTCGGCGGCGTCGGGCAGAACCCCCAGGTGGCTGCCCTCCGCAAGGGCACGGACATCATCGTGGCCACGCCCGGGCGGCTCGAGGACCTCATCAAGCAGGGCCACGCCCGGCTCGGCGGGATCGAGGTCACCGTGCTCGACGAGGCCGACCACATGGCCGACCTCGGGTTCCTGCCTGCGGTCAAGCGGATCCTCGACCTGACGCCGCAGACCGGCCAGCGCATGCTCTTCAGCGCGACGCTGGACAAGGCGATCGACGGCATCGTCGCTCGCTACCTCCACAACGCGCGCACCCACCAGGCCGACTCCGCCCAGTCGCCCGTCGCGACGATGCACCACCACGTCCTCCACGTCGACCGCGGCAGCCGCGTCTCCGTGCTCGTCGAGCTGACGAGCGCGCCCGGACGGACGCTCGTCTTCACCCGCACCAAGCACGGGGCCAAGCAGCTGGCCCGCCAGCTGAACGCCGAGGGCGTGCCTGCCGTGGACCTCCACGGCAACCTGAGCCAGAACGCCCGTACGCGCAACCTCGACGCGTTCCACAGCGGCAAGGTGGAGACGCTGGTCGCCACCGACATCGCCGCGCGCGGCATCCACGTCGACGACGTGGGGCTCGTGGTGCACGCCGACCCGCCGGTCGAGGAGAAGGCCTACCTTCACCGCTCCGGCCGTACGGCCCGCGCCGGCAACGAGGGCACGGTCATCACGCTGATGACCGACGACCAGGTGAGGGACGTCCGGGCGCTGACCCGCGCCGCCGGCATCCACCCCACGATCACCCGCGTCGACCGTCAGCGTCACCCGATCCTGGCGACCCTGGCTCCTGGTGAGCGGGTTCTCGTACCGGGCGGCTACGCCGATGCCACCCCGGTGGTCGCGCAAGGTCCGGGTCGCAAGGGGTCCGCAGGCAGCCGGTCTCGCAACGGCAGCGGCGGCGGAGGTCGCGGACCCTCCAAGACCCACTCCTCGGCCTTCGACACCGACAGCGGACTGCCCCGCAGCTCGTCCGGTCGGGGCACCTCTGGCGGGTCGCCCGGGACGTCGACCGGTGCCCGTGGCAGCTCGGCCGGGTCGCGTGGCGGCTCCGGCGGCTCGCGCAGCGGCGCTCCCCGCAGTGCATCCTCCGTGCGGAAGGTCGGCCCCTCGGGCAACGCGGTCCGTCCGCACAGCGCCGCCTCGTTCAGCTCTCGCCGCAGCGGCTGACCTAGCTGGTCGCGAACACGTCGCGCAGGGTCACCGTTCGGAGGCCCCGCGTGACGATCAGCTCGACCAGATGAGGCATGGCGTTGATGACGCCGGGATGGTTGGCGTGGGCGATCACGATGCGGCCGGCGCCGAACCACTGGTCGGCGAACTCTGACACCTGCTCGCTCGTGAGCACGCTCGAGTCCGACAGCGAGCCGTACCAGAGCGTGGGCGCCGTGAACCCGATCGCCGCAGCCGCGCTGCGGACACCCGCGTTGATCGCGCCGAACGGAGGCCGGTAGAAGGGCTTCGAGCTCACCCCGTACGTGGACTGGATGAAGTCCTCGTTCCGCTGCAGCTGCTCCTGCACCGCCTGGGCAGACAGTGTCCGGAGGTCCGGGTGCGACCAGGTGTGGTTGCCGAGCTGGACCTGGCCGGACTCGACGAGAGGGCGCAGCCGCTGCGCGTGCATGGTCCAGGCCGGCTGGTTCCCGTTGAGGAAGAACGTGAGCCGGTTCCCCGTCTGCTCAGCCATCTGCGCGTACGCCTCGACGACCGCCGGGTCCGTGCCGTCGTCGATCGTCCACGCCATGTACGGGCCCGGCACGGCCAGCTGGGTGATGGCCTCCCCTGAGGGGATCGCGCCCTTGGTGGTGGGCAATGGGGGAGCGGCGACGCTCGGCGTAGGCGAGGGGCTTGAGGCCGACGCAAGCGGTCTCGGCGTTCCGGCGCTGCTGGTCGGGCTCTGTGTGTCGGGGGTGCTTCCGGACACGCGGCCCGTGGGACGGGCGCAACCAGCCAGTGCCGCTCCTGCCAGCGCGGCCGCACCGGTCACGAACAGACGTCGGTCCATGGTGCCCCCTCCCTTGCCGACGCTCAGGCTAACCCGCGTCGGGGACGGATCAAGGGACGCCGGTGCCGACCAGCCACAGCGTTGGGTGGTCTACGGGAATAGGGTGCACGCCGTTCAAGGTTGAGTGGATGAGACTCAACTTCCGTGGTTGAGCGTGCTAGGCTCAACACCGGTTCAGACAACGTGACATCAACCATCGTGACATCAACCAGCAGCAACGGAGGAACCCAATGGCTCGTGCAGTAGGCATCGACCTCGGCACCACCAACTCTGTCGTCGCCGTTCTCGAAGGCGGCGAGCCCACTGTCATCCCCAACGCTGAGGGCGCCCGTACGACCCCGTCGGTCGTCGCCTTCGCCAAGGGTGGCGAGGTCCTGGTCGGCGAGGTCGCCAAGCGCCAGGCCGTGACGAACGTCGACCGGACGATCCGCTCGGTCAAGCGACACATGGGCACCAACTGGTCCGTCGACATCGACGGCAAGGACTACAAGCCGCAGCAGATCAGTGCGTTCGTCCTGCAGAAGCTCAAGCGCGACGCCGAGGCCTACCTCGGCGAGCCGGTGACGAACGCCGTCATCACGGTTCCCGCCTACTTCTCGGACGCCGAGCGCCAGGCCACGAAGGAGGCCGGGGAGATCGCCGGTCTCACCGTCGACCGCATCATCAACGAGCCGCCCGCTGCCGCCCTCGCGTACGGCCTCGACAAGGGCCACGAGGAGCAGACGGTGCTCGTCTTCGACCTTGGTGGCGGCACCTTCGACGTGTCCCTGCTGGAGATCAGCGAGGGTGTGTTCGAGGTCAAGGCCACGAACGGTGACAACCGGCTCGGCGGCGACGACTGGGACCAGCGGGTCGTCGACCACCTGGTCAAGGAGTTCAAGAACGCCCACGGCATCGACCTGAGCAAGGACAAGATGGCCCGCCAGCGCCTGCAGGAGGCCGCGGAGCGCGCGAAGATCGAGCTGTCGAGCGCCCAGGAGACCCAGATCAACCTGCCGTACATCACGGCCGGGGCGGACGGCCCGCTGCACCTCGACACCAAGCTGACGCGCGCCGAGTTCCAGCGCATGACCCAGGACCTCCTCGACCGCTGCCGCGCACCGTTCAGCAAGGTGCTCGCCGACGCGAAGATCAGCACCGACAAGGTGCGCGAGGTCATCCTCGTCGGCGGCTCGACCCGCATGCCCGCGGTCGTCGACCTGGTCAAGGAGCTGGCCGGCAAGGACCCCCACAAGGGTGTCAACCCTGACGAGGTCGTCGCGCTCGGCGCCTCGCTGCAGGCCGGTGTCCTGCGCGGTGAGGTCAAGGACGTGCTGCTGCTCGACGTGACCCCGCTGAGCCTTGGTATCGAGACCAAGGGCGGCGTCATGACGAAGATCATCGAGCGGAACACGACGATCCCCACCAAGCGGTCCGAGGTGTTCACGACGGCCGAGGACAACCAGCCGTCCGTGATGATCCAGGTCTACCAGGGCGAGCGTGACTTCGCGCGGGACAACAAGTCGCTCGGCAACTTCGAGCTCACCGGCCTCATGCCCGCCCCGCGCGGCCTGCCGCAGATCGAGGTCACCTTCGACATCGACGCGAACGGCATCGTCCACGTCCATGCCAAGGACCTGGCCACGAGCAAGGAGCAGTCGATGACCGTGACCGGCGGCTCCGCGCTGGCCAAGGAGGACATCGACAAGATGGTGCGCGACGCCGAGGCTCACGCCGAGGAGGACCGCAAGCGCCGCGAGGCCGTTGAGATGCGCAACGAGGCGGACGCGCTGGCGTTCCGCACCGAGAAGCTCCTGGCCGAGCACGCGGAGACGCTGAGCGACGAGCAGAAGAAGCCCGTCGCCGACGCCCTCGCCACGCTGCAGGCCGCCCTCAAGGGGACCGGCAACGACGACGAGGTCCGTACCGCGATGAACGACCTCAACGAAAAGGCGGCCGCGATGGGCCAGGCGGTCTACCAGGCCGCCCAGGCGGCCCAGCAGTCGGCCGGCGCTGAGGCGCCCACGGGTGCTGCGGGTGGCTCGGACGACGACGTGGTCGACGCGGAGATCGTCGACGACGACAACGACAAGCACTGACGCACGAACTTCGAGGGCGCACCGTCCGGCCGAGTGCCGGACGGCTGCGCCCTCCTAGTCTTGTGACACCGATGTCCTGTGACACCGATCGAGGAGAGACATGACTGAGGACTTCCCCCCCGAGGACCAGACCGAGGATGTCCGTACGAGCGCGGAGCCGGTCACGGAGAATGGCGAGAGCTCGGAGAACGACGTGGACCTGTCGGCTGCGGTCTCCGAGCTGACGAGCGACCTCCAGCGCGTACAGGCCGAGTACGTCAACTACAAGCGACGCGTCGACCGTGACCGCGACGTCGCCCGCCAGCGAGGCATCGAGTCGGTGATCGCCGACCTGCTGCCTGTACTGGACGGCATCGCCGGCGCCAAGGCGC
>JACRAA010000398.1 GCA_016213595.1 Actinomycetota bacterium
CCGCGTCGCCCACCGCGTACACGTCGGGCAGGTTCGTACGGCCATGCTCGTCCACGACGATCGCCCCGCGCTCGCACGCCACGCCCGAGGCCTCGAAGGGGCTCGTGTCGGGCCGGACGCCGACGGACAGCACGACCGTGTCCGCCTCCAGCCGCGTGCCGTCGGACAGGACGACCGTGTCGTACGTGTCTCCGTGCACGATCTCCGTGGCGGCCACGCACTCGCGGACATCGATGCCGAGACGCCGCAGCTCGTCGGCTGCGAGGGCCGCCATCTCGGTCTCGAGCGGGGGCAGGACATGGGGCGCGAGCTCGACGAGCGTCGTCTCCAGGCCACGCAGCGCGAACGCCTCGGCGGCTTCGATCCCGATGAACCCGGCCCCCAGGACCACCGCCTTCTGCGCGCCGTCGGTCACCGCGTCACGGAGCGCTACGGCGTCGCCGACCGTGCGCAGCGTACGCACGCGTGGCGAGCCGATGCCGGAGATGGGCGGCCGCGCAGCGGCGGCACCGGGCGACAGGACGAGCGCGTCGTACGAGATCGTGCGGGTCTCGCCGTCCGCCTCCACGGTGACGGTCTTCGCCTCGGCGTCGAGCCCGGTCACGTTGTGGCGCACCCTGACGTCGAGGTTGAGCTGAGCCTGGAGGGACGCGGGTGTCTGGACGAGGAGCTTCGACTCCTCGGTGATCTCGCCGCCGACGAAGTACGGCAGGCCGCAGTTGGCGAACGACACGTGGTCGCCGCGCTCGAGCACGATGATCTCGGCCGACTCGTCCAGCCTGCGGGCCCGCGCCGCGGCGCTCATGCCTCCCGCGACTCCGCCCACGACGACCAGCCTCATCGGCCGGCGTCCTGAGACTCCCTTGCGGCGATCTGAGCGCGCACGTCGTCCATGTAGAGCTCACGGACGGCCGTGATGACGCGCTCGAGCTGCTGCGCGTTCAGCGCGCCCGGCTGCGAGAACACGACGATGCCGTCACGGAACGCCATGAGTGTGGGGATGGAGGAGATGTCGAAGGCGCCCGCCAGCGGTGGCTCGGCCTCGGTGTCCACCTTGCCGAAGACGATGTCGGTGTGGACGTTCGAGGCCTTCTCGAACACGGGGCCGAACATCCGGCACGGCGGGCACCAGTCGGCCCAGAAGTCGAGGAGCACGATGCCGTCCTTGACGATGTCCTCGAAGGTGTCAGTGGTGATCTCTCGGGTAGCCATGGTCCCAAGATATACCCCCCTACGTATGCTTTCAAAAACCGGAGGGGGGTATAGCGAGAGCCTGGTACGGCAAGGGTCGGGCCGGACGCGGGCGTGCCCCCGATGGGGATCGAACCCATACTGTGGCGGGTTTAAGCCGCCTGCCTCTGCCAGTTGGGCTACGGGGGCGTCAGCGGCGCAGGAGCTCCAGTGTGGCACCGTCGAGGATGTCGGTCTCACGGACCGTCATCGGGGCGCGCACCCGCGCCGCGACACGGGACACGATGAGGGCTCCGGCGCAGATCACCTCGGCCCGCAGTCGCTCCAACGTCGGATAGGCCTTCATGACGTCGTCCACCGACGTGCGGAGCAGCGAGTCGCACAGGGGGTTGAGCTCGTCCGCACGGACCAGGGAGTTGTGGACGCGCGACCGGTCGTACGTGTGCAGCCCCTGGGACATCGCGGAGAGGCTCGTGGCCGTGCCGGCGACGCCGATCCACGTCCGCGCCTCGCCCACCGGAACCCCGCAGCCGTCCAGCAGCCCGTCGACGAAGTCGCGTGCCTCCGCGACCTCGGACGACGCCGGCGGGTCGCCCGCGAGGAAGCGCTCACGGATCCGTACCGAGCCCATGTCGAGCGACCGCGCGACGCGGACCGAGCCGTCGAGGTCGCCGAGGATCAGCTCGGTCGACCCGCCGCCCACGTCCATGACGAGGACCGGGCCCTCGGAGACGGGTCCGCCGGACAGCGCACCGAGGAACGAGAGCCGCGCCTCCTCGTCGCCGGAGATGACCTCCACCTCGACGCCCAGCCGGCTGCGGACACCGTCGAACAGCTCCTCACCGTTGCTCACGTCACGAGCGGCGGAGGTCGCGAGGAAACGTACGCGCTCCACCTCCAGCTCGTGGACCCGCTCGGCGTACTTCTCGACGGCTGTGAACGTCCGCGCCAGGGCGTCGGGATGGAACCGATGCGTGGCGTCGACGTCCTGACCGAGACGTACGAGCTCGAGGCGACGGTCGACCTCGACGAGACTGTCCCCCTCGCCGGGGTCGGCGACGAGCAGCCGGATCGTGTTCGTACCGCAGTCGATGACGGCAACCCTCATGGTTCCTCCCGAAGGCAGGGACGAGTCCAGAACGTACCGAGCAGGGCGACGGTCTCGTCGCCGAGGGGGTTGACGCCTGGACCGGCGGCGAGGGCGTGGGCGGCGAGCGCGTGGAGGCACTTCACCCGGTCGGGCATGCCCCCGGCACTCACGCCGGCGATCTGTGGGACGTCGAGGTCGCCGGCCAGGGCCGTTCGATCGGCGAGGTAGGAGTCGTGAGCTGCGCGGTAGGCGGCAGCCAGCTCCGGGTCAGAGGCGAGCCTGTCCGCCATCTCGCGCATCACACCCTCGGCCTCCAGGGTCGAGCATGCCGACGCGGCGCGCGGGCACGTGAGGTAGTAGGTCGTGGGGAAGGGAGTGCCGTCCGGCAGTGCCGGCAGGGTCGCGACGACACCCGGCTTGCCGCACGGACAGCGCCAGGCGACTCCTACGACCCCCCGAGGAGGCCGGCCGAGCTGGGCGGCGATCATGGCCTCGTCGGTCGGGCTGACCGGCTCAGTCATCGCTTCTTCGTCGTCGATGCGGACGGTGCCGACGCGGGTGGCGAGACGGTGGCGAGCGGGGTGGTGGTCGGGACGACGGCGGGCTGGTCCGCGGTCTGTACGGACGACCACAGCCTCTCGTACCACGACTGCTTCACCGGGTCGATGGTGCCCTGGATGGAACCGACCTCCCCGCTCACGACAGCGCCGTCGCTGCCGATCACCCGGTAGCCGACCTCCCCGGGCATGACCCAGCCGAGCCTTTCCCGGGCCTGCGTCTTGATGTAGCTCGGGTCCCCCCACCGGGCCAGCTCGTCCTCGAGGCGGGCGATGGTGGCCTGCCGCTCCGCGATCTGACGATGGGCGGCCGCCATCTCGTTCTGCTGGTCCAGATAGATCCGCAACGTACCGACGTAGCTGATGACGAGCAGGCCGACCACCACGAGCAGCGCGACGGCCCGCTGAGTGATCTGCATCCCGCCCGTCAGCCGCGGCAGCTTGAGCCCCGACTCCGTACGCTGCGGGGCGTCCGTCACCGAGGGGCGAGCGCGGCGGCGCTGCCGGGAGACGCCCGGACGGGCTGAAGCCCGCCCGGGACCACCGGACCTGCGCTCGCCACGTCGCCCTTCGGCCACAGGCTCAGCCCTTGAAGCGCGGGAACGCCGAGGCGCCCGCGTACTCAGCGGCATCGTCGAGGTTGGCCTCGATACGGAGCAGCTGGTTGTACTTCGCGACGCGCTCCGAGCGTGCGGGCGCGCCGGTCTTGATCTGGCCGCAGTTCGTGGCCACCGCCAGGTCGGCGATCGTCACGTCCTCGGTCTCGCCGGAACGGTGGCTCATCATGCAGCGGAAGCCACTGCGGTGGGCCAGGTCGACGGCGTCGAGCGTCTCGGTCAGCGACCCGATCTGGTTCACCTTGACGAGGAGCGCGTTCGCCGCCTTCATCTCGATGCCCTTGGCGAGGCGCTTGGGGTTGGTGACGAACAGGTCGTCGCCGACGACCTGGATCTTGTCGCCGACCTTCGCCGTGAACGTGACCCAGCCGTCCCAGTCCTCCTCGTTCAGCGGGTCCTCGATGGAGACGAGCGGGTACGCGTCGATCCACTCGTCGTAGATCGCGACCATCTCGTCCGTGGTCTTCTTCGCACCCTCGAAGGAGTACGTGCCGTCCTCGTTCCAGAACGCGGATGCGGCCACGTCGAGCGCGAGCGCGATGTCCCTGCCCGGCTCGAGGCCGGCGCCCTTGATCGCGTCGATGATGAGGTCCAGTGCCGCCCGGTTCGACTCGAGGTTCGGCGCGAAGCCACCCTCGTCGCCGAGGCCGGTCGCGAGGCCCTTGCCCTTGAGCACGCCCTTCAAGGAGTGGTAGACGCGGGCGCCCCACTCGAGCGCCTCAGCGAAGGACGACGCGCCGATCGGCGCGATCATGAACTCCTGGACGTCGACGTTGGAGTCGGCGTGGGTGCCACCGTTGAGGATGTTCATCATCGGCACGGGCAGGATGTGGGCGTTCGGGCCGCCGAGGTACTGGTACAGCGGCAGGTCGGCGGAGTCGGCGGCCGCGTGGGCCACGGCGAGCGAGACGCCGAGGATCGCGTTCGCGCCGAGGTTGCCCTTGTTCTCGGTGCCGTCGAGCTCGATCATCGCCTGGTCGATGGCGCGCTGCTCGGAGGCCTCCCAGCCGGCGACCTCAGGACCGATCTGCTCAACGACGTTGTCGACAGCCTTGAGGACGCCCTTGCCGCCATAGCGCGCCTTGTCACCGTCACGCAGCTCGACGGCCTCGAACAGACCCGTGGAGGCGCCGGACGGGACCCCCGCGCGGCCCTGGCTGCCGTCCTCGAGCAGGACGCTGACCTCGATGGTGGGGTTGCCGCGAGAGTCGAGGATCTCGCGTGCCTCGATGAAGTCGATGTTGGCCACGTGGGTGCCTTTCATAGCTGTGGGACTAGTCGGGCTCAGCCTATCGGCCTCCTGCGGCTGGGGGCAGAAGGCCTGGCCAGTACTGGGAGGGCGTCCGATCAGCTCGCCATGCGCCCCAGCTGGTCGGCGATTGAGCGGGCGATGAGCTCGGCGGGGAGGACGTCTGCGTCGACGTGGACGGCACATGCCAGGCGACCCCCGTACGAGAGCGCCGAGACCCCCAGCCGGACGTTGCCCTGGATCGGGGTGAGGGGCCAGGCCTTGACCAGTGGTGCCCCGACGAGGGACATGGGCTCCTGGGGTCCGCGCACGTTGGTGACGAAGAGGGCGACCAGGCGCTGCCGTCGAGCCAACCAGGCGAACAGTCGCGAACCCCAGCGGCTCCTCGTGAGCTCGAACGTCCCCTGTGACCGGGCCTCGGACTTGGCGGTACGGGTGAGCCGGGCGATCCGCTCGAGTCGTACTGCAGGGTCCTCCACACCGCTGGGAAGCTCCACCCTCATGATCCCGACCGCGTTCCCGGAGCCGCCCCGGTCGGGCAGCGCCACGGGGACAGTGGCGGGGATCGTGGCCGGGACGGGCTGACAAGCCGCACGGAGCGTCTCCTCCACGGCACGGGTGACGGCTGCGAGGAGAGCGTCGTTGACAGTCGCCCCGACCGCCCGAGCGCCTCCTGCCAACGCGGCGAGGTCCACGTCGAGGAACGCGACCCCCCGGCGGCCACTGATGGGACCGAGCAGCACGGTGCGCGGGACACTGGCCCGGAACACGGCAGCGATGCGGCGGGCGCTCTTCAGCAGGGTGCCCAGGCTGCGGCGAGGTCGAGGCGAGGGCTGTGCCGGCGACGGAGGCGCCTGGATCTCCTGCCCGAACAGCCGCTGGAGGAGGCCTACGGCGCCGATCCCGTCGGAGACAGCGTGGTGGAAGCGGACGACGACGCCCGGTCCGGTGATGGAGGCGCCGGGGACGACGAGGACCTCCCACAGGGGACGGTCGATCGGCATGGGGGTCGTCATGAGGCTCGCGCACAGCTCGGCGAGGCCCTGCTCCCCCGCCACCTGGTCCACCATCCGTACGTGGCGGGTGAGGTCGGGCGAGCAGGGCTCCCACACGAGGTCGCGCCCGTGAGCCCGTACCCTCTGGACGAGGCGGCGAAGGCCGACGGGGCCGGCCTGCGCCAGACGCTCGGCGACATGAGCGCGGAGCAGGGCGACGTCCGCGACCCCGTCCGGCGACACGAAGCCTCCAGGGGCCAGCAGCCCGGCCATGAGGAACGCATTCACCTGGTCACGGGCGTCGAGGACGATGTTCGACGCGTCCGCGGCGCTCAGACGGTCGCTCGTCCCTGTCGTCACAGCATCCCCCCACATGCCCTCGGCACGGCCTCAGCGTAGGGCGAACCATCGCCTCTTCGAGCCTCGACCCCGACACTCGGCGAGCCTCCGCCTTGGACGTTGCAGGACATCGTCACCCCAGTATGGCGAAACCCACTACTTGGTATTACCATGTAGCCACACGGTCGGTCATCAGAAGGAGCCGTCATGCTCAGCCAGTTCTCCGCCACGGAGATCACCCTCGTCATAGTCCTGCTCGTCATCGAGCTCGGGTTGCTCATCGCGGCCTGGGCCATCCTGTTCCGTACCCCGTCGGACCGCCTCACGCTCCCGAAGTGGGCATGGGCGCTGCTCTGCCTGGTCCAGCTCGTCGGGCCCATCGCGTTCTTCGCGGTCGGACGCCGGTCCCCCCAGGTCGCGGACTTCGCCCACCAGCCCGACTCCACCACGGCGACGACGTCCCGCGTGGTCGACGACCTGTACGGCGACCGGTGACCGCCAGCGTGTCGGTGGACGACCTGACGAAGGCGTACCCCGCCCACACGGCCGTCGACCACCTGACCATGTCCGTACCGGAAGGGTCCGTCTTCGGCTTCCTCGGCCCCAACGGGGCGGGCAAGACCACGACTGTACGGATGGTCCTAGGGTTCGCCAGGCCGACCTCGGGCAGAGTCTCGGTGCTGGGCCACGACGTGGGGTCGTCCAGCGACGACGACCTCGCCCGTCTGCGCCGCCGCATCGGGTTCCTGCCCGACGTGCCCGGCTTCTACCCCTGGATGTCCGCGACCGACGTGCTGCGGTTCGCGGGCTCGCTCGTCGGCGTCCAGGGAGCAACGCTCGCTCGACGCACCGAGAACCTGCTCGAGCTGGCCGGGCTCACCCACGTCCGGCAGAAGGTCGGAGGCTACAGCCGCGGGATGAAGCAGCGGCTGGGGATCGCCCAGGCGCTCGTCGGCGCACCGGACCTCCTGGTCCTCGACGAGCCCACGTCCGCGCTCGACCCCATCGGGCGCAAGGATGTGCTCGATATGGTGGCTGCGCTCCGCGGCCGGACGAGCGTCTTCTTCTCGACCCACATCCTCAGCGACGTGGAGCGCGTCTGCGACCAGGTCGCGATCCTCGACGACGGCCACCTCGTCACGCAGGGCAGTGTGGACGAGCTCAAGGCGACGTACGGAGGCAGCAGCCGGTACGCCCTGGAGGTCACCGCGAACTGTGCCGCTGTCCGTACCGCCCTCCAGGCGGAGGCGTGGGTGGCCCGGCTGGTCGAGAGGGACTCCACTCTCGAGGTGACGGTGACGGACGTGGACCTCGCCCGGCATCGGGTACCGACGATCGTCGCCGGACTCGGCACCGGGCTCGTGCGGTTCGAGCCCGTCGAGACCTCTCTCGAGGACGTGTTCGTCCAGCTTGTGCAGCGTGACGCATGACCGGCTACAAGGCGTTCCTCGTCAAGGAGCTCCGGGAGGTCGTCGCCACCTGGCGCCTGTACGTGCTGCCGGTCACGCTCCTGTTCTGCGCGGTCGCCAGTCCGCTGCTGGCGCGCGCCACCCCTTACCTGGTCAGCACGGTCGCCAACCTGCAGATCACCCTGCCCGAACCCTCGACATTGGACTCGTACGCCCAGTGGACGAAGAACCTCGGCCAGGTTGCGCTGCTCGTCGTCATCGTGTCCTTCAGCAGCGCCGTCAACGGAGAGCGGTCGAGCGGTACAGCAGCCATGGGTCTGTCCAAGGCCCTCACCCCCGCCGCGTTCATCCTGGCCAAGGTGACGGCGGCCGTCGCCCTGGTCGTCATCCCGACGGCGCTCGGGACCGTGGTCATGGCGCTCACGACGCGGGCGGTCTTCGGTGACGCTCCTCCGGCACAGCTGCTCTCCGCGACCGGCGCCTGGCTCGTCCTCGCGGTGTGGAGCCTGAGCGTCGTCATCCTGCTCTCGACCGTCCTGGACTCCGCCAGCGCAACCGCCGGTCTCGGCATCGCCGCCTGGGTGGCCCTGTCCGCGCTGTCCGCCTGGGGGCCGGCAGCCCGCTGGTCGCCGGCGGGGCTGGTGGGAGTACCGACCGCCCTCGGCGCAGGGACGGAGACGTCGTGGGCGTGGCCCGTGGCCACCGGACTTGTGACGGCAGCAGTGTTCATCGTCGGCGCCGTGCTGGCGATGCGGCGTCGAGAGCTGTAGGTCAGAGCCGAAAGCCGGAGGTCAGAGGCCCTCGGCCCGGATCGACGCCTCGAGGTCGCGCAACGCGGCACGGAGCGCCTGTTCCGGGTCGATGCCTGACGCCTGGGCTCGGGAGGCGAGTGCGAGCAGGCCGGCGCCCACGGCGGCTTCGTCGATGGGCTCGGTCGGCAGGTCCACCGGCACGTCGTGGGTACGGGCCCGCATGAGCACCTTGTTCGCTCGCGCCAGCACGGGAAGGCTGACGGGGATGCCGTCGAGGGAGCTCGTGCGGTTCTTCTCCGCCTTCTTGCGCTGCTCCCAGGTGGCGTTCAGGTCGTCCGGGGCCTCCTCACCGGCGAACACGTGAGGGTGCCGCGCGACGAGCTTGTCGTTGATGCCTCGCGCGACGTCGTCGATGGTGAACGCGTCCCGCTCGGAGGCGATCTCCGCGTGGAACGCGATCTGCAGCAGCAGGTCGCCGAGCTCCTCGCACAGGTCGTCGTCCGTCCCCGTCTCCACTGCGTCGACCACCTCGGCGGCTTCCTCGACGAGGTAGTGGAGCAGGGAGGAGTGCGTCTGCTGCATGTCCCACGGACAGCCCTGGCGAAGGGCGTGCATCACGGCGACGAGCCGACGCAGCTCGTCATCGGCCGTGACGGAAGCACCCATGACGGTCAGGCCCCGGAGACCGCTGACATCGACCCGGTGGGGATGGTGGTCGAGCTGCTGGAGATGTAGTCCGCCCACGTGCCGTAGCGAGGGTTGAGCTCGACCTTGAGGGCAGCGAACTCGTTCCGCCACCCCGAGACCTGGTTGATCACCTGGCTGCCGTCGACGTGGTCCGTCGCGAACTCCTCGCCGAGGGGGGTCGTGAGGAACGTCGCGAACGTCGGGTTGTTGGCGGACAGCGAGCTGAGGTCCGGCGCCGTGAGCTTGATGTTGTCCTTCGCCGCGACCTGGCGGGCGACCTCCCCGACGATGAGGGCCGAGGATGCGGCGGCGCGGGCCTAGCCGTACGTGGTGAACGCCCCCGTTGACACGAGGGCCTGGGCCATGTCGTCGACCTTGCTCTCGCGGATCACGACACCGTTGACGACGGCCGCAGTGTTCGCCGTGCCACCAGAGCAGCCGGTCAGGAGCACGGTCACGGTGAGGGCGAGGGCGGCCAGAGCCGCCCGGAGACGAGTCACACGGAGACGAGTCACAGTTCTGCCTTCCTGGTCGCGGTCAGACTACCGGGACTGCGTGCGTCGTCTCGTATGTGGCCACGACCACCTGGCTCGCCCACTCCACCAGCCCCAGCCCGTCGACTGGGCGTCGGGGCAGGGCACCGGTTGTGGGCCGCGGCACGAGGATGTGGCTGTCCTTGACGATGGTTCCCGGATACAGGCGCTTGAGCCGGAGCTCGCGCGAGTCCGGCAGCCCGGCCGGCGAGAACCGTACGGTGCTCGGACCAGCCACGACCTCGGTGACACCGCGCTGGCGGCACAGCAACCGGAACTCCGCGACGGCCAGCAGCGCCTGTACGGGCTCGGGCGGCTCCCCGTACCGGTCCCGCAGCTCCGCGGTGACGGCTGCGAGGTCCTCGCTGGTACGAACCTCGGCGAGCCGCTTGTACATCTCCAGCCGGAGCCGCTCCGACTCCACGTACTCGACCGGCAGGTGCGCCTCGACGGGCAGCTCGATGCGCATCTCGGCCTCCGGCTCCGGAGCGTCGCCGCGGAACTCCTCCACGGCCTCGCCCACCAGCCGCAGGTACAGGTCGAAGCCCACGTCGGCGATGTGGCCCGACTGCTCGCCGCCGAGCAGGTTGCCGGCGCCGCGGATCTCGAGGTCCTTGAGCGCGATCTGCATGCCGGAGCCGAGAGCGGTGTGCGCAGCCATGGTGGCCAGCCGCCCGTGGGCGTTCTCGGTCAACGCCTTCTCGGGAGGATAGAAGAAATAGGCGTAGCCGCGGTCACGTCCTCGACCGACGCGTCCGCGCAGCTGGTGCAGCTGCGACAGCCCGAGCAGGTCGGCACGCTCGATGAGGAGCGTGTTCGCCGTCGAGATGTCGAGACCGGCCTCGACGATGGTCGTGCTGACCAGGACATCCGCGCGCCGCTCCCAGAAGTCGACCATGACCTGCTCGAGCTCGCGCTCCGACATCTGCCCGTGCGCCGTCGCCACCCGCGCCTCCGGCACAAGCTCGGCGATCCGCTTGGCGACCCGGTCGATGGACTGGACCCGGTTGTGGATGAAGAAGACCTGCCCTTCGCGTGCCAGCTCGCGCCGGATGGCTGCGGTGACCTGGCGCTCGTCGTACGACCCGGCGAACGTCAGCACGGGGTGGCGCTCTTCCGGTGGGGTCGCGATGACGCTCATCTCCCGGATGCCCGTGATGGCCATCTCGAGGGTACGAGGGATGGGCGTCGCGCTCATCGCGAGGACGTCCACGTCGAGCCGGAGCTTCTTGAGCTGCTCCTTGTGCTCGACCCCGAAGCGCTGCTCCTCGTCGATGACGACGAGTCCGAGGTCGTGGAACGCCACCTCGCTCGACAGCAGCCGGTGGGTGCCGACCACCACGTCGACCTTGCCGTCGGCGATGCCGGCGAGCGTCGCCTTCGTCTCAGCGTCGGTCTGGAACCGGGACAGGGCAGCCACTGTGACGGGGAAGCTCGCGTACCTGTCGGCGAACGTCGCCTGGTGCTGCTGCACGAGCAACGTCGTCGGGACGAGGACGGCGACCTGCTTCCCGTCCTGGACCGCCTTGAACGCGGCTCGGACCGCGATCTCCGTCTTGCCGTAGCCCACGTCGCCGCAGATGAGCCGGTCCATCGGCACGACCCGCTCCATGTCGCGCTTCACCTCGTCGATGCACGCCAGCTGGTCAGGGGTCTCGACATAGGTGAAGGCGTCCTCGAGCTCACGCTGCCACGGGGTGTCGGGCGAGAAGGCGTGACCCCGGGATGCCTGCCGCGCCGCGTACAGCTTGATGAGCTCCGCCGCGATCTGGCGGACGGCCTTGCGGGCCCGCGACTTGCGCTTGTTCCAGTCGGCGCCGCCCATCTTGTCGAGCGCCGGCGCCTCCCCGCCGACGTAGCGGGTGACCAGGTCGAGCTGGTCCATCGGCACGTACAGGCGGTCGTTCGGCTGGTTGCGCTTGCTCGGCGCGTACTCGATCACGAGGTACTCGCGGGTCGCGCCCGCAACGGTGCGCTGGACGAGCTCGACGTAGCGGCCGACGCCGTGGTGCTCGTGGACGATGGGGTCCCCGGTCGTGAGCTCGAGGGGGTCGATCTGCTTCTTCCGCCGGCTCGGCAGCCGGCGTCCTGCCGTGTCGGCGGCCTGCTGCCCCGCCAGGTCGGACGCCGTGTACAGCCGCAGCCCCACCGAGTCGAGCCGAAGACCGTGGGCGAACGCGGCCGTCGTGATCGTCACGATGCCCGGCTCGGGCGCTGCCACAAGGTCCTCGACCTTGGTGGCGCCGATGCCGCGCTCGGTGAGCATCTCGAACAGCCGTGTTGCGAGACCGTGCCCCTCCGCCGTCAGGACCACCATGCTGCCCTGCGCCACCGCCTCCGCCAGGTCCTCGACCGCGGCCTCGATGTCGCCTCGCCACGACTCCACGGCGCGTGCGGGGACGGTGCGGGACTCGACACCCGACACGTCGACCGACGAGAGGTCCACGAGCTCGCCGTCCTCGGACTCCAGAGGCGAGTGCTCGACGTCAGGGGCGGCCGCGTACGGGGACAGGGACCACCAGGCGAGGCCCCGGGCAAGAGCATGGCTGCGCACCGCGGAGAAAGGCTGGTAGGCGGCAGCGCCCAGGTCGATGGGCGCCTGCCCGCCGCCGGCGGAAGCCGCCCACGACGCGGCGAGGAACTCCTGGGAGGTGGCCTCGAGGTCGCCGGCGCGTCTCCGTACGAGCTCGGGGTCGCAGACGAGCACGAGCGTGTCGCGGGGCACGACGTCGACGAGCAGCTCGAGCCCGTCGACGAGCGCCGGTGCGAGCGCCTCCATCCCCTCGACGGCGTGACCGGCAGCGATGCGGTCGACCATGTCGAGGAGCTCGGGGTGCGCCTCGCCGAGCGCCCTCGCCCGTTCCCGTACCTCAGGGGTCAGCAGGAGCTCGCGACAGGGGTACGCGACGATGTGGTCGCGCGTCGTCGCCCCGGACCGCTGGTCGGCGACCTCGAACACCCGGATCTCCTCGACCGTGTCCCCGAAGAAGTCGATGCGGACGGGATGCTCCTCCGTCGGGCAGAACAGGTCGAGGATGCCGCCGCGGACGGCGAACTCGCCGCGGTGCTCCACGAGGTCGACGCGCACGTAGGCGGCGGCGACGAGGTCCCGAGCGAGCTCCGTCGGCTCGTAGTCCTCCCCCGCCCTGATCGTCACCGGACGCATCTCGCCCAGCCCCTTGACCTGGGGCTGGAGCAACGACCGTACGGGCGCCACCACGACCTTCGGCCGCGGGGCCTCGTCCGTGCCGACGAGCCGCCGCAGCACGGCGAGCCGACGACCGACCGTGTCCGAGCGAGGGCTCAGCCGCTCGTGCGGCAGTGTCTCCCACGCCGGGTAGTAGGCCACCTCGTCGTCGCCGACGACGCAGGACACCTCGGCGGCCAGCTGCTCCGCCTCCCGGTAGGTGCTCGTCACGAGCAGGACCGTACGCTCGGCGTGCTCAGCGAACGCCGCCGCGAGGATGGGGCGCAGGGCTGGTGGGGCGGTCACGTCGAGCACGGACAGGCCGGCGCGGGCGTCGTCGATGCAGCGGCCGACCACGCGGTCGGCCGAGACCACGTCCACGAGCGCCTTCACCGTCACGGCCGACTACCCTACCTGGGCGGCACGACACGACCGGACGGGTCTGCGTTCGCACCCCTCGGCGACGTCCTGTCCGTCGACCAGCCTGCGAACGCTCGCCCCCGGGCTCGCGTCAGAGCCCGCGCTTGAGGTTGAGCGCCTCGAGGCTGTCAGCCACCTCGCCCACAACACTCGGCGAGACCAGGCTGAAGCTGCCGAACAGCGGCCGGTTCGGCACCCACGCCGTACGACGGCGGAACTGACTAGCGACCTCCGGGTCGCAGCGCCGCAAGGCGTCCATGACCGTCGTGTACGCATCCGGGTCGTCCATGATCGTGGCCAGCGGCGAGTCGATCGAGACGCGGGCAGGAGGCGCCGCGGGGGCATCGGCGACGCTCCACTCGTGCGTACCGGCGCCGACGCTGTGCTCGGTCCCGTCGGGCAGCCGGACCGAGGCGGACGCGTTCGCCGGCACGATGGCCATGACGTGGACCTGTCCGTCCTGACGCCGCCACGAGACGGTCGCCATTCCGTACGGCGTGAGGTGCGACGTCGTCGCCCACTCCATGCCGGCCAGCGGCTGGGGCGCGATCTCGAGCTCGCGGTAGCCCGGGGCTGCCGGGGCGAGACCACCGACGACGCGGTGCATCCAGTCCGCCACACCGCCGAGCGCGTAGTGGTTGAAGCTCGTCATCTCGCCCGGGTTGATCGACCCGTCCTCGAGCATCGAGTCCCACCGCTCCCAGATCGTCGTCGCGCCCATCGTGATCGGGTACAGCCAGGAGGGGCACTCGGTCTGGGTGAGCATGCGACCGGCCTCGCGGAGGTGGCCCGTGCGCGACAGCGCGTCCGTGATGAGCGGCGTGCCGACGAAGCCGGTACCGATGCGGTAGCCGTCGCGGCGCACCAGCCAGGCCAGCCGGTCACCCATCTGCTGCGCGAGCTCCCCGGTGGCGATCTCGTACGCGATGGCGAGGGCGTAGCTCGTCTGGGCGTCGGACAGGACCCGGCCGCTCGGCGTGACGTACTCGTTGAGCCACGCGTCCCGGACCCGCTCGGCGAGGCCGGCGTACCGGTCGGCGTCGTCCGTACGGCCCAGAACGGATGCGGTCCGCGCCAGCAGCCCGCAGGAGCGGAAGAGGTACGCGCTGGCGACGAGGTCCGGGTCGGCCTTCGCCTTGGCCGGCTGGTCCGGCGGCGCATCCGGGTCGACCCAGTCGCCGAACTGGAAGTGGCCCTCCCACAGGTAGCGCTCGCCCGCGATCGCGAGCAGCTGGTCGACCCAGGCCTTCGCCGACGGGTACTGCGCGTCCAGGGCGCCGAGGTCCCCGAACCGCTGGTACAGCGTCCAGGGCAGGATCACCGCGACGTCGCCCCACGCGGCGGCGGGCACGTTGGCGGAGTGGAGGACGTCCGGCACGACGAACGGGACTCCGCCCGACGCCTTCTGCTCGAGCGCGAGGTCGACGAGCCAGGAGGAGAGGAAGCCGTCGCAGTCGTACAGGTAGGACGCGGTGGGGCCGAAGATCTGGATGTCGCCGGTCCAGCCGAGCCGCTCGTCACGCTGGGGGCAGTCCGTCGGCAGGTAGAGGAAGTTGCCGCGCATGCCCCAGACGACGTTCTCGTGGAGCTGGGTGACCATGGGGTCGGAGCACTCGAACCAGCCCGTACGGACCATGTCGGAGCCGATGACCTCTGCCGTGACGGTACTCGGGTCGACCTCGCCCGGCCAGCCGGTGACCTCCGCGTAGCGGAAGCCGTGGAAGGTGAACATCGGCGCCCACTCCTCGACGCCCGTCCCGGCAAGCGTGTACGTGTCCGTGGCCTTGGCGATGCGCAGCGGGCGCACGCCCAGCTCGCCGTTCTCGAGCACCTCGGCGTGTCGCAGCGTGACGGTGGTCCCCGCCTCGCCGCTCACGCGGATCCGGAGCCTCCCGACGAGGTTCTGCCCGAAGTCGAGCAGGGTCTTGCCGGACGGCGAGGTGATGACGTCCGCGACAGCGACCGTCTCGGTGACCCGTACCTCGGGGCTGGTCCGCGCACCCGGGACAGGTCCGGCGGTACGGACCACGGCCGGCGACCACGAGGTGGCGTCGAACCCGGCCGACGACCAGCCCGGCTGGACGAGGCGGCCGTCGTAGCTCTCGCCCGCGTAGATGCCCGCGGAGCGGACGGGAGCGTCAGCCGTGGCGAGCCACTCCTCGCCCGTCGTGACCCACACGACCCGGCCGTCGCCGTACTCGAGGGCCAGCTGCCCCGCCGCGGACGGCTGCTCCCCGTAGAACGGCTTGGCGAGGCCCTGGAAGCCGTAGCGCTCGGTGTACCAGCCGCCGGCTGCGGCGACCCCGATCGCGTTCCGCCCCTCGGTGAGCAGTCCCGTCACATCCGTCGTCTCGTGGACGAGCCGGTGCTGGTACGGGGTCCAGCCGGGCTTGAGGAACTGGTCGTCGACGACCGTGCCGTTGACCTCGGCCTGGTAGACGCCCAGGGCCGTCGCGTACCACGTCGCGCGGACGAGCCCGCGCTCCACGTCGAACTCGTGCCTGAGCAGGAAGGGCTGGCCCTCCTTGCTGGCCTCCCCCAGCCCGACGAAGTCGGCCGTCCACTCGCCGCCGCCGAGGAACGTGGCGACGAGGTGCTCCTCGGCGCTCCAGTCCGACCAGCCGTCAGGACCCTCCACCCGGACCTTCAGAGTCCCCCGCTGGCGGGGCGAGAGGGCCGGGAACGGCCACTCCACGAGGACCGAGGCATCGCCGTCGACGGTCGCGCTCGCCGGGCCCGTACCGTCGTCCCAGACGAGCTCCGCACGAGACTGCCGCCATCCCGGCACGTCGGAGACGGTCACCCAGGACACCCGAGGGGCGGGTACAGCGACCTTCCCTCCCGGCTGGTACTCGACGCGTACGGAATCGACAACGCTGGACATGTCTCTCTCTTTCGGGTGCTGCCGTACGGGTGCTGCGTACGGGTGCTGTGAGCGGTTTGTGACGATGGACGGGGGGTCAGCCCTTGACGGCGCCTGACGTCATGCCTGCCACGATCTGCCGGTTGAAGATGATGTACATCACCAGCATGGGGATCGTGATCACCAGGATGTTCGCGAACAGCAGGTTGAACGAGGTCTGGCTCTGGCTGATGTAGTTGAAGAGGGTCAGCTGGACGGTGGCGTTGGAGGAACCGGGCAGGAAGTAGAGCGGGTTCTGGAAGTCGTTGAAGACGAAGATCGACTGTACGACGACGATGGTCACGATCACGGACCGGAGCAGCGGGAAGATCACCTGGAAGAACAGTCTCAGGGGCCCTGCGCCGTCCACGATGGCGGCCTCGTCGATCTCCCGCGGGATGGTGGCGATGAAGGCCCGCATCGTGATGACCGTGAACGCCAGCCCGAACGCCACCTCGATGAAGATCAGGCCGGGCAGCGTCTTGAACAGGTGCAGCGACTGCATCACCCAGATCGTCGGTACGACCGCGGGCGGGATGATCAGACCGGCCAGCACGAGGGTGTTGACGAGCGGGTTGAGCTTGGACTTCCGCCGGTCGAGGACGAACGCGATCATCGACCCGAAGACCACCAGGAGCGTCACGCTCGCCACCGTCAGGATCGACGAGTTGATGAACGCGATGATCAGCATGTAGTCGCGCGACTGGAAGACCTGGACGATGTTCTCCCAGAGCTGGAAGTGGGTCGGCCAGGAGAACTCCAGCTTGCTGGCCTCGTTCTGGTCCTTGCCCGCCATCGTGAAGACGAACGCGAACGGCACGATGAAGAACACCGTGGTGAAGAGGATCCCGATGATGCCGATCAGCCATCGGCTTCGCGTGCGCATGGCGTTCACAGCACTGTCTCCCTCGAGTTCAGCCACCGCGACAGCGGGTAGATGATCGCGGTGACGACGATGAACAGGATCACGTTGCCCGCGGTCGAGAGCCCGTAGAAGCCCGCCTGGTACTGCTTGTAGATCACCGAGGCGATGACGTCCGAGGAGAACCCCGGGCCGCCCTGTGTGGTGGTCCAGATGAGGTCGAAGCTGCGCAGGCCGCCGATGAGGGACAGCGTGATGACCGTTGAGGTGGCCGGGAAGGACAGGGGCAGGATGATCGCGCGGAAGATCTGCCACGGAGTGGCTCCGTCGACACGGGCCGCCTCGAAGTACTCGTTGGGGATCGCGGCGATGCCGGCGATGTAGATGAGGGTCGCGAGGCCGATGCCCTTCCACACGTCGATCGCGGCGACGCTCAGCAGGGCGATGTGCGGGTCGGTGAGCCAGCCAGGCCCGTCGACGTGGGTCACTGCCTTGATCGCGGCGTTGACGACCCCGTGGAACGGGTCGAGCAGGACCTGGAACGTGATGCCCACGCCCACCGCGCTGACGAGCACGGGGAAGAAGGTCACCGAGCGGAGGTAGCCACGGGCGATGATCGGAGCGCTCAGCACGACCGCGAGCAGCATGCCGAGCACGACCTTCGCGGCTGACGTGGTGAAGCCGTAGATGATCGTGTTCTTCAGGGACCCGATCAGGCCGGGCTCCTGGAAGAAGAGGACGAAGTTGTCGAAGCCGATGAACGTGGCCTTGAACAGCGTCCAGCGCGTGAACGCGAAGTAGAAGGAGAACACGGTCGGCACCAGGAACAGCACGCGGTAGATCAGCCCGCCCGGGATGTAGAACCAGTGCGGGTAGGTCTTGTCGACGTGCCGGGCCGATGACCTCGAGGCACGTTGGGGGGTAGCTGTCGCGAGCCCGGTGGGGCGGGCTCTCGTTGTGAGTGAGCTCATGGCCTTCTCGAGTCTTCTGGATGGGGCCGCGCCGACGCCGTGCCGGCGCGGGCCCACCACGATGTGGATCTGAGGGTGCTGAGGGCCGACCGTGGAGCCGGCCCTCAGCTGCGTCACCAGCCGGCGATACCGAGCTGCTGTGCCTGCTTCTTCACGTCCTCGTCGTAGCGCTTCGCGCCATCAGCGGCGGAGGTGATCCCGGATCCCACCTCGACGGTGATCTTCTCCAGGTTCGGGCCCTTGATGGGGGACAGGAACTCGAGGGCCGGGCTGACGTTGCCGTCGTCGAAGAACTTCTGCAGGTCACCGACAGCGGCCGGCAGACCGGAAGGGAGGGTGCAGCCCTTGACCATGTACGGGCCGGAGGGAGCAACAGCCTTGGACTGGATGTCGCACGAGTCCTTCGTCGCCAGCCACGCGACGAACTTCTTGGCGGCGTCGAGCTTGGCGCCCTTGGCGCTCGTCGGGATGTACACGCCGCCCGGGGTCCACGCCGTGAGGCCGTACTTGCTGGCGTCGTCACCTGGCTGGGCGTAGAAGCCGATGTTCTGGGCCGCGTCGTCGGACATCGTCACGTACGCCGAGATGGTGAACGTGAGCATGGGGTACTGCGCCCCGGTGCCCTTCACCAGGGCCTGCAGCCCCTGAGTGTTCTTGATCGAGGCGAAGTCCTTGTTCATGTACCCGGCCTTCGCGACGGCCTCGAGACGCTGGAAGCTCGACAGGGCGGGCTGGCTGACGTACTTCGCCTTGTTGTTCGTGTAGTTGTCCGCCCACTGTGGGTCGGTCGCGGTGATGTTGTGGAAGTCCGCGAGCACGAACAGCTGAGAGGTCCACGTGTCGCCGTAGGTCTGGATGACCGGGTCGATCCCCGCGGCCTTGATCTTGGCGTTGTTCGCCATGAAGTCGGCCCACGTCTTCGGCACCGACAGCCCGAGCTGCGAGAACACCTTCTTGTTGTAGAGGATGCCGCCGCCCATCGCGCCACCCATGGGGATCCCGTACACCTGGCCCTTGTACGTGACAGCCGTCTTGAAGGAGTCCTGAACGGTGGACATGTACGGCTCGTTGGTGAGCGGGACCAGGTTCTTCGCCGGGTCGAGTGCGGCCATGAGGGAGCCCGAGTTGTAGGCGAAGACCTCGGCCATGTCGCCCGTGGCGAGCTTGGTCTTGACGGCGTTGTCGCCATCGGTGCCCTGCGCGCGGCTCTCGAGCTTCACCGTCGTGCCGGTCTTCTGCGCGTTGTACGCGTCGACGAGCGCCTGGGCGGTCTTGACCGTGGTGTCGCCGTTGTCGACCAGGTACGTGATCGTGGTGCTGTTGGCCACGGCAGCGCCCGAGTCCGAGCTCGAGCCCAGCGCGCCCGCGCTGCACGCGGACAGGCTGAGGGCGCCGACCGCGAGGCCGGCCAAGGCCACGCGGGCCTTCTTGTGGAGTGACACTTCGTTGTACCTCCTGTGTGAGGAAGCCACAGACGTGGCTGCCGGTTACTTGTTCTGCGTCGGCAGGTCGTGAGCCTGCAGCTGCCTTCCGTCCCCGCTCGCCAGCGGAACGGTCGTCCTTCGAGCCATCAACGTGGGTGTGATGACCTCGTGCACCGGCTCCTCGCGGCCGGCGATGCGCTCCAGCAGGAGGCGGACGACGATCTCGCCCATCCTCGTGCCGGACTGGTTGATGCTGGTCAGCGCCACCATCGGATGCGCGCCCACATCGCTGTCGTCGTACCCGACGACCGAGACGTCCGAGGTCGTCAGCCCCAGCCTCGCCACGCTGTTCAGGACACCGAGGGCGATCTCGTCGTGGCCCGCGAAGACGGCCGTGGGACGGTCAGGGGTACCGAGCAGCGCGAGCGCCGCGTCGTCGATGCCACCCTCCTGGGGGACGTAGACGACCCTCGTCCGGTCGGCGAGGCCCAGCTCGGCCATGGTCTCGCGATAGCTGCGGGCGCGTACGGCATGAGGGCCGATGGGCAGGTGGTTCTCCCACAGCGGGTCGATGGTGACGTGGGCGATGTCACGGTGGCCGAGGTCGTACAGGTGACGTACGGCCATGCGCGCCCCAAGGGCGTCGTCGTTCACGACCGTGTCGTAGTTCCTCGACGCATCATGGCGGCCGAGCATCACGATCGGTGTGGCCGCGGACAGGTCCTCGAGCCACTCCGGGTCGACAGCCGTGGAGACCGCGACGATCCCGTCCACCTGACGGTCGGCAAGCACTTGAATGGCCTGGGGACCACGGTCGTGGTGCGGCCCGGCGGGCGCGATGATGAGCTGGTACCTGGTTCCCTCGAGGGCCGCCGCCGCGCCGCTGATCACCTGCGTGAAGAACGGGTTCTTGATGGTGGGGATCTCGATGCCGAGCGTGTACGTGGCGCCGCGCATGGCTCGCGCGGAGACCCTGGGGCGGTAGGCCAGCTCGGCGATGGCCGTCTCGACCTTCGCGCGCATCGCGTCGCTCACCCCGTACGCGTCGCGCATGACCTTCGAGACCGCGGAGCGGGACACGCCCGCCCGCGCAGCAACATCCTCGATCGTCACGGACGTACGCGCCTGAGTCATCGTCGACTTCCTCCGCCTTGTGTAGATCGCTCTACACTTTGTGCGGGTCAATCTATTGACGATGTGGAGCGTTCTACAAGAAGGTGCGGGGAATGCTCTATAACGATTCAGTAACGGGAACGGGTCTCCCGCATTCCCTGGGTGAGGGGCCTAGGGCCTGCACCGATCACTGCCGGGACGACGAGAGGTCAATTGGTGCAGCGACGCGCCGGAGTGGCCGCGCGTGTCCTGGCCTCTCGAGGGGCGACGGAGCCGAAGAGGGGCCGGGGGCTTCTCGTCGAGAGGGACCTCGGCCTCGTCGAGACGGACCTCAGCCTCGTCGAGACGGACGTCAGACGGGTCGAGACGGACGTCAGCGGGGAGTCAGGAGTTGTACTTCTGCTGGGTCTCGTCGAGCCCGTACCGGACAAGGCATTCGACCGCGTCCGCGGCGCGGCCCACCTCGACGGCCACGTCCTCGGCGAGCGCCTTGGGGAAGTTGGAGAGTACGAAGTCCGCCGGGTCCTGACGGCCGGGGGGACGACCGACACCCCAACGGACGCGGTAGAAGTCCCCGGTTCCGAGCGCGCTGCGGATCGACTTCAGCCCGTTGTGGCCGTTGTCGCCGCCGCCCAGCTTGGTCCGGATGTGGCCGAAG
>JACRAA010000404.1 GCA_016213595.1 Actinomycetota bacterium
AGGATCCGCTCGGCATCGGGATGGACGTTCTCCAGCAGTAGCGCCTTCACACCGCGAATCTTGCCATCCGTACCGAACTGCCCCGCGCACACGCCCTGTTCGCGGAACCCGTCGCGTCTGCGACCAGGCCAGCCGCGCAGTCGGGCACCGGCAGCCGACCTCCCCAAGCAGCCAGGCGCCCGTCAGATCCTCAGGCGCGGGATCGCGGCCAGGAGCTCCTTCGTATAGGCCGACTGCGGGTCCTCGTACACCTGCTCGCTGGGCCCTTGCTCCTCCACGCGGCCGTGCCGCATCACGACCACGGAGTCGCAGACGTGCCGCACGACGGTGAGGTCGTGGCTCACCATGACCAGCGTCAGACCGTGGGCCGTGACGAGGTCGCGGACGAGGTTGAGGACCTGAGCCCGTACGGACACGTCCAGCGCGGAGACCGGCTCGTCGGCGATGAGGACCTGGGGGCCCGGCGCGAGGGCGCGCGCGATCGCGACGCGCTGCCGCTGGCCGCCGGACAGCTCGTGGGGAAACCGGCCGGCGACCTCGAGCGGCAGGTCGACGGACGCGAGCACCTCGGCGAGCCGCGACCGGTGGTCCTTCGGTACGTCGCCGCGGTCGCGCAGCAGCCGGGACCGCAGTGGTTCGGTGATGACCGCTCCGACCCGCATCCGCGGGTCGAGGGACGAGCGCGGGTCCTGGAAGACGAGCTGTACGGACGAGCGCAGGCCGGCAAGGTCACGCTCCCGCCGGTGGGACACCACCTCGCCTCCGAACCGGATCACCCCGGAGCTCGGCGCGTCCAGCGCGGCCATCATCCGTACGAGCGTGGACTTCCCCGAGCCGGACTCCCCCACGATCCCCAGGCGCTGTCCCGCCTCGACGGTGAGGGAGACGTCGTCGACGGCCAGCACGGATGCGCCGGTCCCGGCCCGTCCGTACCGTCGGCTGACGTGCTCGACCTCGTACAGGCTCATGTCCGGGCCTGCCGCTCGTAGTAGTCCTCGACCGTCGGCAGCCGCTCCCCCGGGGCGACGGCGTCGAGGCGCGCCGTCGCGACGAGGCCACGGGTTTACGGATGGGTCGGGGCCGTGAAGACCTGCGCCACGGTCCCCTGCTCGACGATGTCGCCGTCCAGCATCACCATCACCCGCTCGCACAGCTGCGAGACGACCGCGAGGTCGTGGGAGATGAACAGGCACGAGGCCCCGACGGCGTCGAGCTCCGCGTCGAGGAGCTTGAGCACGCGCGCCTGGACCGTGACGTCGAGCGCGGTCGTCGGCTCGTCGCAGAGCACGAGGGCCGGCCGGTTGATGAGGGCCATGGCGACGACGACCCGCTGTCGCTGGCCGCCGCTCAGGGCATGGGGGTACGCGTCGGCGACGCGCTCCGGGTCCTCGAGCCCCACCTCGGCGAGGACGTCCACGACCCGCCCACGGGCCACCCCGTGCCCGAGGTGCTGGTGCAGGAGGAGGACCTCGGCGACCTGCCGACCCACCGCCATCGTGGGGTCCAGGGCTGTCATGGGCTCCTGGAAGACCATGCTCATGAGGTCGCCGCGCAGGGGGGCGAGCTGGGTGTCGGCGAGCCCGACGAGCTCTCGCCCCCTCAGCCGGATCGAGCCGGACACCGAGGCGTTGTCTGCGAGCAGGCCCATGACAGTCAGCGCGGTGACGGTCTTTCCCGACCCCGACTCGCCGATGAGACCCAGGCGCTCCCCCGGCTCCAGGCTGAACGAGATGCCGTGAACGACCTCGCGGCGCGACCGCCCGAAGGCGATCTTCAGGTCCTGGACCTCCAGCAGGGCGCTCACGTCGCCTCCCTGAGCCGAGGGTCGAGGTGGTCGCGCAGGCCGTCGCCGAGCAGGTTCAGCCCGAGCACGGACCAGGCGATGGCCAAACCGGGCCACAAAGCCTGGACGGGCGAGCTGAAGATGTACGTCTGGGCATCGTGCAGCATCCGTCCCCAGGTCGGCGTGGGGGGCGGGGTCGCCAGGCCGAGGTACGACAGGGCCGCCTCGGCGAGGATGGCGATGCCGAACGACACGGACGCCTGGACCCCGAGCACGGCCGCGATGTTGGGCAGCACGTGCCGTACGGAGATGGTCCATCTCGACGTACCGCATGCTCGGGCGGCGAGGATGTAGTCCTGCGTCATCACGATGAGCGTGGCGGCGCGCGCGACCCGGGCGAACGCCGGGATGGAGGCGATGCCGATCGCCACCATGGCCGTCGTCGTCGAGGCACCCACCGCGGCGGCCAGCAGGATCGCGAGGAGCAGCGCCGGGAACGCGTACAGGACGTCCGTGACCCGCAGCACGACCTGGGACACCCACCCGCCGAGCATTCCCGCGAGGATGCCGAGCGGGACGCCGCCCACCGCGGCGAGGCTCACCGCGACCAGGCCCACGTAGACGGTCGTGCGAGCACCCACCAGCAGCCGGGACAGGATGTCGATGCCGAACCCGTCCGTACCGAGCAGGTGGGGCCAGCCGGCAGGTCGCAGGGTCTGGGTCGGCTGGACCTGCAGCGGGTTGTACGGGGTCCAGACCAGCGAGACGAGCGCCGCGAGGATGACGAGCGCGACGAGGACCACCCCCACCCACAGCCCGGCGCGCCTCATCGGCGGTCACCTCCGCGCAGGCGCGGGTCGATGAGCAGGTAGCTCAGGTCGGTGAGCAGGTTGATGACGAGCACGGCGAAGACCAGCACCATGACGATGCCCTGGACGACGATGAGGTCGCGGTTGGAGACCGCCGACAGCAGGGCGGTACCGAGGCCCGGGATCCGGAACACCTGTTCGACGACGATGGCGCCGACGAGCAGGGTCGAGAGCTGGAGGCCGATGACCGTCACGACCGAGATGGCGGCGTTCCGCACCCCGTGGCGCCACAGCGCCCGCCAGCGGGTCCAGCCGACGGCCCGGGCCGTACGGAAGTAGTCCTCGTTCAGCACCTCGACGAACGCGCTCCGTACGTAGCGGGTGAGCACCGACGCCTGGACGATGACGAGCGAGGCGACGGGCAGGACGAGGTGCTGTACGAACTCGGCGGGGCGCCAGGTCCCACCGACGACGAGGTCCGTGTACCCGTTCGCCGGGAGCCAGTGCAGCCCCACCGCGAAGACGACGACGAGCAGGATGCCGGCGTAGACAGTGGGGATCGACAGGCCGACCTGGGAGGCGGCGGACGCGACAGCGCCCTGCCAGGTCCGGCGCTTCATCGCGGCGAGCATGCCCACGGGGAGCGCGACGAGCGGCGCGAGCAGCATGGAGATCACGACGAGCCACGCGGTCACGGCGACGCGGGGCGAGACGAGGGCGGACACCGGCTCGCCGGTGAGGTACGAGCGGCCCAGGTCGCCGTGGAGCATGCCGCCGGCCCACGAGAGGTACCGCACCAGCAGCGGCCGGTCCAGGCCCAGCCGCAGGCGCAGGGCGGCGACGGAGCTCGGGTCCGCGCCGAAGCCGAGGATCGCGGTGGCCACGTCACCAGGCAGCGCGTTGACGACGAGGAAGATCGCGACGGAGGCGACGACCAGGCTGGCGGCGAAGACCAGCAGCCGCACAGCGACCGTCCGCCCCAGGTTCACACGGAGAGGCTACCGGGCGGCGATGGTGGTCAGGTCGAAGCTGAGCGACGTCGCGTTCTGGCCGACACCGGTGACCTTGCTCGTCGTGACGATGAGGTTGGGCAGCAGGAACAGCCAGTCGGCCGCGGCGTCGTCCGCGAGCATCTTCGCCGCCTGCTTCATGAGTCGGACGTAGTCGTCGCTCGACCCCGCGTCGGCCTGCTTCACGAGCGCCTGGAACGCCGGGTTGTTGTAGTGCCAGTAGTACTTCGGGTTCGCCCACTTGACGAGGTCGCGAGGCTCCACGTGCGCCACGATCGTCATGTCGTAGTCGCCGTTGGTGAACACCTCGGTGAGCCACCTGGAGAAGTCCAGCTGCTCGATGGTCACCGTGATCCCCACGTCCTTGAGCTGGCTCTGGACGAAGGTGGCGGAGTCGGTGGCGTACTTGGTGACGGGCACCCGGAGCCGCAGCGAGAGGTTCGACACGCCGGCCTCCGCGAGGAGTGCCTTGGCCTTCGCGGGGTCGTACGGGTAGGTGTTGGAGAGGTCCTCGTAGTACGGCTCCGTGGGCGCCGCATGCGACCCGATGAGCTGGCCATGGCCCGCCCACACGGTGCTGAGGAGCGCCTTGCGGTCGATGGCGTAGCAGATCGCCTGCCGGACCATGAGCTTGGACAGCGCGGCGTTCGAGTGGTTGAACCCCATCGTCACCTCAGCCGTCGTCGTACCCTCCACGATCGTGTACTTCGCGGCGTCCGAGAACTGGCTCAGTGACTGCGGGGCCTGCAGGTTGCTGATGATGTCCAGGTCTCCGGACAGCATCGCGGTGATCATGGCGTTCGGGTCGACGTAGTAGCGGAAGACGACCTGGTCGAACCGGCCCGGTGTCCCCCAGTACTTGGTGTTCTTGACGAGGGTGATGGAGTCGCCCTTCGTCCAGGACGAGTACGCGAACGGCCCTGAGCCCATCGGCTTTGTCGCCATGTCCGTCGTCGCTGGGTCGACGATCATGCCGGCCGTGGAGGTCATGGAGTACAGCCAGGCGTTGGACGGCTGCGACAGCGTCACGATGACCGTTCCCGAGTCCTTCGCGCTGACCGCGACGATGGGCGCCAGCTGGGACTTGATGGTCGCCGACGCGCTGTTCCTCATCCGCTCGATGCCGGCGACGACCGCCGCGGCGTCCACCGCCGTTCCCGAGGCGAACTTGGCGCCGAGCTGGAGGTTGAAGGTGTACGTGAGGCCGTCGCCCGACACGTCCCAGCGCTCGGCCAGGAGTGGCTTGATGTTCCCGTCGAAGTCCATCTTCACCAACGTCTCGTACACGTTGTAGAGGAGCAGCTGGGGGATGGAGGCGGCGTCCGACATCGTCGGGTCGAGGGTGGGCGGCTCGAGCGTCGCGCCGACGCTCAGGTTCTTCGGTGTGGAGGAGGGCGACGACGTCCCGCTGCAGGCGGAGGCGCTGACTGCGAGGGCGGCGGTGCCGGCTAACAGAAGGCGGCGGGAGATCACGCCAGACACCATGGAGAAGCCTCTCGTCCGCCGCGTCGGGACAGCACGGCACCGGCAGCAGTGTACGGGACCGTAGGGTCTGGCCGATCCCGCCCGCGGATCACGATTTGGGCGGCGTCGGGGGGGTCGGGTAGAGTGACGCAGGCAGCAACGACGCGGGGTGGAGCAGCTCGGTAG
>JACRAA010000389.1 GCA_016213595.1 Actinomycetota bacterium
CCGGCACCCCGACCGCGATGCGGGTGAGCAGCTGGTGGGTGGGAGGTACGCCGAGCGCGGGCAACAGCCAGCCGTGGCTGTTCTTCGTCTGCGTCCCGGGGACGGCCAACCACGACCGCCTGGTCGCGACGCTGAGCCGCGGCAACTCCGGCTGGGTGCCCCGGGCGTCGGTGGTCTTCCTGACCGCGGCCCACGTGCGCACCGGTGAGGAGCCCGATGCACCGGCGTTCAGCGACTACGCGCTCCACGACGTCGGCCAGGCCGCGGCCCACCTCACCCTGCAGGCGCGGGCGATGGGGCTGCACGCCCACCAGTTCGCCGGGTTCGACCACGACGCCCTCGCCCACGCGCTCGGCGTACCTCCCACCCACCAGCTGCTCACCCGCATCGCGGTCGGGGTGCCGGGCGATCCGGGCGACGTCGACGAGCGCACCGCCGCCCGCGACCACCGCGACCGGGTGCGCAAGCCGCTCGCGGAGTGGGCGTTCGGGGGAGGGTTCGGAGAAGGTTGGGTGGCAGACTCGGGAGCATGACGACTCTCTCCGACTTCTCGGCTCCTGCCATCGACGGCACGGACACGGACCTCTCGCAGTACGACGGCAAGGTCGTGCTCGTCGTGAACACCGCCTCGCAGTGCGGGTTCACCGGCCAGTACAAGGGCCTGCAGCAGCTGCACGACACCTACGAGGACCAGGGCCTCGTCGTCCTCGGCTTCCCGTGCGACCAGTTCGGCAACCAGGAGCCCGGCAACGAGGCGGAGATCTCCGACTTCTGCGAGCGCAACTTCGGCGTGACGTTCCCGCTGTTCTCCAAGGTCGACGTCAACGGCGACGAAGCGCACCCGCTCTTCGACTGGCTGAAGGACTCCAAGGGCGGCATGCTCGGCAGCAAGATCAAGTGGAACTTCACCAAGTTCCTCGTCGGTCGCGACGGCCAGGTGATCAGCCGCTACGCGCCGACCACCGAGCCGGAGACGCTGAGCAAGGACATCGAGAAGGCGCTGTGAGGCGGGCCGGCGTCCTCGTCGCGGCGATCGTCGCTGCGGTGGTGGCGTCGGCTGCCCCGTCAACGGCGAGTGGTTTCGAGGCTCGCTCCGCTCGCACCTCAACCACCGAGCGCGCCTCGGACACGGTCGTCGGCACCGGGACGCCGGCGTCGTGCACCTCACGCGCGGTCGTACGAGCGGCGGCGAGGGGTGGCGTGATCACCTTCGACTGCGGCCCGCAGCCGGTCACGATCACGATGAAGAAGACGGCGAAGGTCGTCAACACGTCCGCGAAGGTCGTGCTCTACGGCTGCGGGCTCGTCACGATGAGCGGCCAGGGCCAGCGGCGGATCCTCTACCTGAACACGTGCGACCGGGCGCAGGTCTGGACGACGTCGCACTGCAACGACCAGGCCGAGCCGCTGCTCGTGGTGAAGCGGATGCGGTTCACCGACGGCAACGCGACCGGCGAGACCCTCGACGGCGGCGGTGGCGGTGCGATCTTCGCCCGCGGCGGACGGCTGAAGATCCTCGACTCGACCTTCGCCGACAACCGTTGCGACCGGACCGGCCCCGACCTGGGCGGCGGGGCGGTCCGCGTCCTCGACCAGTACGCCGACCGCGCGGTGGTCGTCCGGCGCTCGACCTTCACCGGAGGCCGGTGCAGCAACGGCTCGGCGCTGAGCAGCATCGGTGTCTCGTGGCGGATCACGGCGTCGACGTTCACCGACAACCGCGCGGTCGGTCGCGGCGCCAACCCGGCCCGGCCGGGCACGCCCGGAGGTGGCTCCGGCGGCGCGATCTACCTGGACGGCAACGCGATCCACCTGCGCATCGAGGACTCGACGATCACCGGCAACCACGCCCGCGAGGGCGGCGGCGCGATCTTCTTCGTGTCCAACGACCGCACCGGCACGCTGACGATCGACGGCTCGCAGCTGACCGACAACCCGAGCGAAGGGTTCGAGACGCTGCCGGGCATCTTCTTCCTGGGCGCGAGCCGGACGATCACCGACTCCGTGGTGCGCTAGAGAGCCGGCGCGTCCGGGCCGACCCGCTCCGCCAGCCACTGGGCCACCTGTGCCTCGGTCGGCGCGAGCCCGTCGGAGATGACGTGCGGCGCGACGCGGGAGAAGTAGTCGGTGACCATGCCGTCGGACTCGCGGACCAGCATCCCGGCGGCCTCGCCGCCGACGATCCACGAGCCGAGCACGACGCGGTTGCCCTCGAAGCTCGGCAGGTCGGTGTAGGCCTGGTAGACCCAGCCCTCCTCGCCGTAGCCGCCCGGCATCACGACGTCCTCGAGCATGTCGTCGAGGTGGATGCGGATGTTGTCGCCCTCGCGCCCGTGCAGCGGCTTGGCGACCCAGCGCTCGAGGTCGCGCGGCTCGTCGAAGTACGCCGGCAGCAGGAGGCGGTGGCGCGGGAAGAGCTCCCACAGCACCGGCAGGAGCGCCTTGGTGCTGAGCAGCGCCTTCCAGGCGGGCTCCACCCACCGTGTCGGCCTGGCCTCGGCCCGGTCGACGACCATCCGGCCGAAGGGCTCGGCGAGCATCGCCTCCCACGCGTAGAGCTTGAACGCGTTGCGGATCGGCTCGTCGTGCACGTCGCGGTACTCACGCGCGTCGGGGTTCCAGCCCACCTCGGCCATCGGGTGGGCGAGCGCGAGCCAGCCGGCCTGGACGGCGGTGTCCATCAGGTAGTGGACGGTCATCTCCATCTCGCCGCCGTCGTAGGACCCCTCCTCGCCGAGGTCGTAGAGGAAGTGCATCCGCTCGCCGTCGAAGTGCCCCGAGCGGCGCAGCGCGCGCCAGCTCGCGACCAGCCGGTCGTGGACCGAGTTCCACTGGTCCATCTCCGGCATCACGTCCTCCATCCACTTCCACTGGATGACGCCGGTCTCCACGAGCCCGGTGGGGGTGTCGCCGTTGATCTCGAGCATCTTGATCGCGCCGTCGGCGCCGTAGGCCAGGTCGAAGCGCGCGTAGAGCGCCGGGTCACCGGCCTCGATCGAGCGGCGTACGACGTCGAGCGAGCCCGCAGGCAGGCCGAGCCGCTCGTCGGTCATCGTCGTGGCCATGTGGGTGACCGCCTGCAGGCACATCGCCCACAGCTCCTCGGTGGCGACCTCGAGGGCGTCGACCTCCTCCATGGTCACCTCGTACCACGCGTAGTCGTTCCAGTAGGGCAGCTCGGACCCGTCCGGCATCTTCGTGGTGGGGAAGACCAGGCCCTGCTGCACGACGGTGTCGCGCCAGCCGGGGCGCGCGCGAGAGCGGTGGCGCCACATCAGGCGATGCTGGCGCAGACGATGGCGCCGACCGAGACGGCCACGGCCGCGGCGACGTAGGCGAGCGGGCGGACCGGGCCGGGCTCGGTGACGATCGTGCGCAGGCTCCCGGGCGTGATGGCCTCGATGGCGAAGAACATGATCGTGTTGAGGACGATGCCGAGCGCGCCGAAGGAGACCGTCCAGCCGAGCGCCCAGCCGAGCGACGTCTCGCCGTTGGTCCAGATCGCGGTGAAGAGCACCGCGGCGTTCGACACCAGCCAGGCCGAGGTGACCACGCCGGCGGAGCGCGAGTGGGCGTGCACGGACTCCATGCCGTTCTCGTCGACGCCGCGCAAGTGGGTGCCGAGGTGGCCCGGCGTCGCGAGGTCGAGCACGTAGTAGGCGGCGACGAGCATCGCACCGCCGACGAGGGCGTAGGCCACGGCGTGGAAGAGGGCGTTGAGCAGGTCGGTCACGAGGTCTCCTGGGGGATGGGAAGGACGTACGGCTGGGCGGTCCGGCGGTGGCTCAGCCGCCGAAGCTGCGGCCGCTGCCGCCGAACCCGCCCTTGGTCGTGCTGGACTTGACGGTCGACCCGCCGGTGGTGGGCAGGCCGCCGCGCTGGACGGACCCGTTGAGCGTGCTGCCCCGGTAGGTCCCGCCGGTGACCGTCGAGCCGACGCCGGGCACGACCGACCGTGCGGCGAGGTAGTACCAGAAGAAGCCGCCCCCGGACCCGTTGTAGTCGGAGTCGTCGTCGCACTGGTCGTCGTCGACGCGCTCCTCGGTCTCGGGGTCGACGCACACCGCGGCGTAGTCGGCGCTGGAGGAGCAGCCGGTGAGAGTGCTGGCCATCAGGGCGGTGATGCCGAGCGAGATGCTGGTGGACCGCATGCGGCGGCGGGCAGTGGTGGTCGTCATGAAGCGCCTCCGGGCGGGTCCTGTGGGTCGTTCTTCTGGGCGAACATCGCGAGCATCTGCTCGGCGACGTCGGTGGTGGCCGCATCTGCGGCCTCGTGCTCGGCGAGCCGCTGATCGAGCCACTCCCGGCCGTGCTGCGCCTCCAGCGAGGCGAGGGTCAGGTGCTCGAGCCGGCTGATCCGCTCGTGGACGTCCTCGAGGACCGCCGCCACGGCCAGCGACTCCTTGTCGAAGACGAGGTTGGCGATCACGTGGCCGATCGCGATCGGCACCAGCACGAGCATCGAGACGATGAGCACCGCGCCGATCGCGCGGCCCGCGGTGGAGGAGGGGTAGAAGTCGCCGTAGCCCACGGTCGAGCCGGTGACGATGCCCCACCAGAGTCCCTCGATCGGGCCCTTGTCCTCGAGCACGGCGTAGGCGAGCGAGCAGGACACCCAGATCCCGAGGACCACGAGCACCAGCAGGTGCGGGGCGTTGACCAGCCCGCGGACCGGCCGTGACACGAAGCCGAGGCGCCGCGCGACGG
>JACRAA010000394.1 GCA_016213595.1 Actinomycetota bacterium
CGCAGCGTCACGTCCAGGCGGTGCTGGAGGTAGACCGACAGCAAGTCGCGCAGCGACAGGGTCCGGGGCTGGCCCTCGACGAGAGCGACCGCGTTGATGCCGAAGCTGTCCTCGAGCTTGGTCAGCTTGTACAGCTGCTCGAGCAGGGCGTCCGCGTTGATCCCGTTCTTCACCTCGATGACGAGCCGCAGGCCGTTCGCGAGGTCGGTGAGGTCCTTGATGTCGGCGATGCCGGTGAGCTTCTTCGCCTGGTGCAGGGCCTTGACCTGCTCGATGATCTTCTCAGGACCCACCAGGTACGGCAGCTCGGTGACGACGATGCCCTTGCGTCGCGGCGACACCTGCTCCACACGGGCGGTGGCGCGGATCCGGAACGAGCCGCGGCCCGTCTCGTACGCATCCCGGATCCCGTCGAGGCCCACGATCTTGCCCCCTGCCGGCAGGTCGGGGCCGGGGATGAACCGCATGAGCTCCTCGGTGCTCGCGCGGGGGTCGCGGAGCAGGTGCTTGAGGGCCTGGATGACCTCGACGAGGTTGTGGGGCGGGATGTTCGTCGCCATCCCCACGGCGATCCCCGTGGCTCCGTTGACGAGCAGGTTCGGGAACGCGGCGGGTAGGACGACGGGTTCGGACCCCTTGCCGTCGTAGTTCGGGCGGAAGTCGACCGTGTCCTCGTCGAGGCCGCCGGTCATCGCCTGGGCGGCTGCGGCCATGCGGCACTCGGTGTAGCGCATGGCGGCAGGACCGGCGTCGAGGGACCCGAAGTTCCCGTGGCCGTCGACGAGCGGCAGCCGCTCGGCCCAGGGCTGCGCGAGGCGGACGAGCGCGTCGTAGATCGCGACGTCACCGTGCGGGTGGAGGACACCCATCACCTGTCCGACGACCCGGGCGCACTTCACGTGGGGACGGTCCGAGCGCACCCCCATGTCGTCCATCGTGTAGAGGATGCGGCGCTGTACGGGCTTGAGCCCGTCGCGGGCGTCGGGCAGTGCTCGCGAGTAGATGACCGAGTAGGCGTACTCGAGGAAGCTGGACTCCATCTCCGAGGAGACGTCGATGTCGACGATCCGCTCGGTGCTCTCGTCATCCACATCCTGGGTGCGCGTGGCCATGGGCCTCCTTCTTCAGTCCGAGGGCATTCTGCCGCGTCGGGCCGACGAGGCGGACGAGGCGCGGCGAGCTCAGGCGGATCCCGTGACCTCGTGGATGTGGTCCATGAGGGTGTAGCCGTCCGTACCCTCGATGCGGGGGGCGGCTGCGGGCATGTCCTCGGCGCGTGCGGTGTCGAGCCGTTCGCCGGGAAGTCCGTGGGCGAGGACCTGCTCGACGGGGTTCAGCAGGCGGATCGCGATGCCACTGACCCTCTTCGGCGCGTACGCCGCGAACTCGCCGTAGATCATGGGGTCGTGCTGGCCGTCGTCGCCGATGAGCAACCACGAGATCTTCGGGAAGTCGCGGGCGAGCTGCCGCAAGGCGTTCCGCTTGTGCTCGATGCCGCTGCGGAACCACCCGGTGTTGGTCGGGCCCCAGTCCGTGAGGAGCAGAGGACCGGCGGGGAAGCGGTTGCGGTGCAGGAAGCGGCGGAGGAACGGCAAGGTGTTCCAGGCGCCCGTCGACACGTACATGATCGGCGCCCCGGGATGCTCCTCCAGGATCCGCCTGTACAGCTCGGACATCCCCGCGACCGGCTGCCGCGCGTTCTCGGTGAGGACGAGCGAGTTCCAGGCGGCGATGAGCGGACGCGGGAGGTACGTGCTGATGACGGTGTCGTCGATGTCGCTCACGATCCCGAAGGTCACGTCCTTCGCGACGACGAGCACGTCCGCACCGGTCGGCTCCGCCTGCTCGGTCGAGATCTGCACGCTGTGCCACCCTGGGCTCAGGCTGTGGTCGGGGATCTGGGTGTCGATGTAGCCCTGGTTGTCGGTGACCACCTCGTACTCCCGTCCCTCCAGCGAGATCTTGACGGGGCGGGACACGCACGCGACGGTGACGAAGTTCCGCCAGCCACGGCGCGCGAGCAGCCGCTCGACCTCCTGGCCGACGAGTCCCTCGACGGGCTGAGGCTGGAGCCCGAGGCGCCCGAGGACGCGGATCCGCTTGTGGTTCCCGTAGCCCACGTACGAGATGATGTGCTCCTGCCAGCCGGCGCGTCGGGCGATACGCTCGACGGTCCGGTTGAAGCGCTCCTCGATCCGCGCGGCGATGAAGGTCCGGTTCGGCACGATAGAGAGACTACGAGACTCTCCCTGACGGGCGGTGGCATCGGCGGCTACTGGTCACGACCGAAGGCCAGGGTCTGGGTACGACGTGGGAGGATGTGGCGCGTGACTGACTCCATCCACGCCCTGCGAGACGACGTCGCGGCGTGCGGCTACTTCCCCGACCTCATCAGCGACGGGATGGAGCTGGCGCTGGGCGACGAGCCGCTGGTACGTCACCTGGTGCACCACGAGGCCACGTTCAGCGAGGACTCCCTCCACCGCCACCTCACCGTCCTGGGACTGACCGACAGCCGTCTCGTCGTGTCGCACACCGACGAGCACACCATCGACCTGGGACCGATGCAGGCGGCGAGCACCACAGAGGTCGTCTCGCTGGACTCCTTCACGTCCGTGTCGTTGACGCGCATCGTCAGCCATCCCGAGAAGTTCGGCTCGACCGTGTCGCGGGTCGAGGAGGCGTGGCTGGCGGTCGGCTGGGGCACGATGCGCCGGGCGGACCTGGAGCCGGCCGGGTGCGACGATCCCACCTGCGAGGCGGACCATGGCTACACCGGCACCCTCACCGCCGACGACCTCACCGTCAGGATGAGCGCCGCGGCCGACGGCGTCGAGAACGTGGGACGTCTCGTCGCGTTCGGCGTGGAGCTCCAGCGCCGCACCGGTCGCAGCGTCATGACCACGAGGGCGCTGCGGTGAGCGATCTCGTCCTGCCCGCCTATGGGTCGGGGTCGCTCGGAGACGTGCTGACCGGCATCGGCACCCATCTGGGCCTGCCGGGCTGCCGCGAGGACAGTGCGGGTCTGCCGGACGGGAGCCGCTGGGTCGTACTGCTCGTCGACGGGCTCGGCTGGCAGCAGACACGGGCGGCCATGGCACGTACCCCGTTCTTCGCCGGCGCTGTCGGGCACGGCCGGGCCATCACGGCAGGCGTCCCCTCGACGACGGCCACGTCGTTGACCAGCCTCGGGACCGGCCTCACACCTGGTCAGCACGGCATCGCCGGCTACACGTTCCGGAACCCGCACACGCACCGGATCTTCAGCCCGCTCACCTGGGACCCCACGACGGACCCGCTGGCCATGCAGCCGATGCCGACGATGTTCGAGCGTGCGAGGGCCGACGGTGTCGCGGTCACCTCCGTCCTGCCTGCTCGCTTCGACGGCAGCGGCCTCACAGCTGTCGCGCTGCGCGGCGGGACGTTCGTCGGTGTCGTCGACGAGCACGACGACGAGGCTCGGCTCGAGCAGGTGCTCGCTGCCGCGAGCAGGGGCACGAGAAGCCTTGTGTACGTGTACGAGCGGCTGCTCGACCACGTGGGGCACGGCAGAGGCACAGCGTCACGGCAGTGGCTCGAACGGCTCATCCAGATCGACACGTTCGCCGAGTCGCTGCGGGAGCGTCTTCCCGACGACGTACGGCTCGTCGTCACCGGCGACCACGGCATGGTCGACGTCCCGCAGGACCACCGGCTCGTCATCGAGGACGAGCCCGAGCTCCTCGACGGGGTCGACCTCATCGGTGGGGAGGCGCGGCTGCGCCAGCTGTACACGTCCCGCCCCGATACCGTGGCGGCGCGCTGGACCGAGCGGCTGGGATCCCTCGCCTGGGTGCGCACCCGGGAGGAGGCGCACGCGGAGGGCTGGTTCGGCAAGCTCGCCCCGAGGGTCGCCGACCACTTCGGGGACGTGCTCGTGGCCATGCGCGACGACTGGGCCGTCCTCACGCGTGAGGTGCCCGGCGAGTTCAACCTCGTCGGCATGCACGGTTCGCTGACGGCCGCCGAGATGGAGATCCCCCTGATCTGCGAGTAGCCGGCGCTAGGGTGCGTGAATGCGCCCTCTCATCGACGTGCTCGAGCTCGCCCGGCTGCTGGAGACCACCGACGTGACACTCCTCGACGTGCGGTGGACGCTTGGGCAGACGACGGGGCACGACGCTTACCTCACGGGCCATCTCCCGGGGGCCGTCTACGTCGATCTCGACACCGAGCTCTCGGCCACTCCCGGCGAGCGGGGGAGACATCCCCTTCCGGCCGACGAGGTCTTCGAGGAGGCGATGCGCCGGGCGGGCGTGACGCCCGACCGGCAGGTCGTCGTGTACGACGGCGGTTCGGGTCTGGCTGCGGCACGGCTGTGGTGGATGCTCACCGACGCCGGCCACGCGGCGGTCCGGGTCCTCAACGGGGGCTACCCGGCCTGGGTGGCCGCCGGGCGGCCTGTCGAGCCGGGCGAGGTCCAAGGCGTTCGCGGGACGTTCCTCGCGAGGCCCGGGCACCGGCCTGTCGTGGACGCTGAAGGCCTGGAACAGCACCTGCGTGTCGGCGGGGCGCTGTACGACGTTCGGGCCGCGGACCGGTACAGGGGCGAGAACGAGACGATCGACCCCGTCGCAGGACACATCCCCGGCGCCTCCAGCCTGCCGTACGCGTCGCTGACCGACGGGGGAGCGTTCGCATCCCCCGAGCAGCTGGTCACGACGATGGCCCACGTCAGGCCGGGAGACGTCTTCTCGTGCGGGTCGGGGATCACGGCGGCCGCCGCCATCCTGGCCGGCGAGCAGGTCGGCATCGAGGGACTGGTCCTCTACCCGGGCTCCTGGTCGGAATGGATCGCCGACTCGAGCCGCCCGGTGGCGACAGGCAGCGAGCGGGGACGCCTGCCCGTGTCGTGAACGCAGGGGGCAGCCCCTCGTGCGGCGCCCGGTGGTAGAGCCCGCTACTCCTTCGGCCCGAACATGATCTCGTCCCAGGTCGGGACGGAGGCACGCTTGCTCCGGCTCCGCTTCACAGGCGTCGGCTTCTCGGGCTCGGCGGCCGGAGGCGCGACCTCCTCAGCAGGGGCCTCGTCAGGCTGAGGTGCCTCTGGGGTCTCCGACTCGATGTCCTGCCGGGCAGCCTGGCGACCCTGCGGCCCGTCCTCATGCTCGGCGAACAGCGAGAGCTGCTCGGGCTCCTCGCGGGGAGTCACCGGCCGCTGGAGCCCCTTGTAGATGCGTACGGAGTCCTCGTCGATCCCGGAGATCATGTCGTACAGCACGTCCATCTCGTTGCGCGGGGGCACGAGGTCGTACACGCCGTTGACCTCCTCGAGCTCCGCCGGCTCGTAGTCGTGGACGTCGTGGAGGCCCGCCAGACCGTACGCGTCGGGCCCGCTCTCCTCGAGCGTGGCGCGCACGAGCGCCATCGCGTCGTCGAGGTCGATCGTCGGCTCGTCGTCGGGGTTGGCCGTGCGCCGGCGACCGGGCTGCGGTCCGTGGGCAGGGGTGGACTCCTCGATCAGCCAGCGCGCCTCGTCGTCCTCCGCCACGGAGAACCGGCCGTTGAGGTCGAACAGGAACGTCGCGATGTGGTGGCGGCTGCCCGACTCGTACGCCGCCTGGACGACCCAGTGGCCGTCCGGACGCTTCCAGGCGTCCCAGTCGACGTCGTCGACGTCCAGGCCGCGCTGCAGCAGACGGGTCGCGACCGTGGACTTCAGGCCGCGGACGGAGGCGGCCTCGCCGCGTCGCCTGACCGTACCGGCGACCGCCATTCCCACGACGTGCGCGCGTTCGGCGAGGACCGGTGCGGCGAACGGCTCGATCCGCTCAATGGGCACCCCGGCGGCCTGCGCGACCGACTCGACGGCCTCGCCCGCACGAACCCGCGCCTGAATCTCACGCGGTCGTAACTGACTCTCCATGTCGATCTCCAGTTGGCCGAGTCGAGCGCGGTCCCCTCGGAGCGCTGCCGTCAGACGTTCGTCTGCAGGGACGGCGATCTGCTCTCCGTCTTCCGTCACGACGAGGAGCGAGGCACCGTCGCCGGTGAGCCCGAGGGGCCGTGCCTTCCTCATGTGTGGCCGTTTCTCGTTCCGGTGTGTCCGGGCAAACCTACAACGCGCGCGGTCCCCACGCGTGGACGTCGACAGTGCGTCGGGCGCCGACCATGGGGGAGCCGGATCGCAGGGGGCCTTGCGCGGTGTGGTACACATGCCCTCGAATCGGACGGCGTGAGCTGGTCCGGCACCGACGGCAGGACACGGAAGGGACCATGGCGACCGACTACGACGCGCCCCGCAAGACCGATGAGGACTCCAACGAGGACAGCCTCGAGGAGCTCAAGAGCCGACGCAACGACAAGAACTCCGGCAAGGTCGACGAGGACGAGGCCGAGGCGGCCGAGGCGTTCGAGCTTCCGGGCGCCGACCTGTCCCACGAGGAGCTCACCGTCCGCGTGCTTCCACGCCAGGCCGACGAGTTCACCTGCGCCTCGTGCTTCCTCGTGAAGCACCGCAGCCAGATCGCCGAGGTCCGCAACGGCCAGACGTACTGCGTGGACTGCGTCTAGCCGCCCTGCCAGGGCTGCGTCTCGTCGCCGAGGGGCCGGATCCGGGAGCCGTCGCGTCTCGGACGGCCTCCGCGTGGCGTCAGGAGGCCGAGCCCGCCTGCCACTGGCGGATCTTGCGGTTGGCGAACCGACCCATGAGCATCTGCGCCACGCCGACGCCGATCGACGACGCGACGAACCAGGTGACAGCCTCGCGCGTGGGGACATCGGGGTCGTGCGGGTCGGGCGGGGTATCGCCCGTAGCGACCTTCCAGAGCTTCCGGACCAGGAACTGGGCGACCAAAGTCGTGAGGGCGCCGACGAGCGCCGGGTACGCCTTCTCGAGAATCTTGTCGTTCATGGAGCCTCCTGTCGCGTGGAGCCAATCCTAGGTGTGATGACGTGCCGGTGGGCCGAACCCGCCGGACACGTCCGGGTACTCTGACGCCGTGACCCACGTCGAGCACCTGAGACCGCCGATCCTGTGGTGGGTCGTCCTCGTGCTCGTGGCGGCGACGTTCGTCATCGCGGTCGCCGTGTTCCTCCCCGGGTGGGCGGTGCTCGTCAGCCTCGGCGTAGCTGCCGCTGCGGTGGTGGGGCTCCTCGCGGCGTTCACCGCGACCGTACGGGTCACCGGCGAGGGCCTCTCGGTCGGTCGGTCCACCATCGAGTGGCGGTACGTGGGCGAGGTGACCCCGCTCACGTCGGACGAGGTCCGTCGTCGGATGGGGCCCGGAGCAGACCCGCGCTCGTTCGTCGCGTACCGCTCGTTCGCGGAGCAGGCGGTCGAGATCACCGTCGACGACCTGGCCGACCCCCATCCGTACTGGCTCGTCTCGACCCACGACGCCTCCCGGCTGGCCGGAGCCATCGAGGCGGCGAGGGCCGCGTCAGCCAC
>JACRAA010000399.1 GCA_016213595.1 Actinomycetota bacterium
CGGCACCGGTCAGCGCCGCCGCGAGCAGGTACATCGTCGTGGTCTTGCCGTTCGTACCGGTGATCGCGTACGCGGCCAGGCGTTCCGCAGGTCGTCCGTACACCTCGGCAGCCCAGGCGCCGACCCGCTGTCTCAGCTCCGGGGCGACCACGACGGGGACGCCGAGGTCACCTGCCAGCCGAGCACCCTCCTCGTCCGTGACCACCGCGACGGCTCCCGCTTCGACGGCTTCGGCGGCGTACCGCGCCCCGTGGGTCGTCGCTCCCGGCACCCCCACGTACAGGTCACCGGGGCACACGGCACGCGACGACATCGAGACTCCGGTGACGTGCCGTGACGGTGCGCCCGGCACGATCTGGGCGAGATCCGCCCCCGGGGGACGCGACGGTCGCAGCGGCGGAAACGCCTGGGGAGAGCCGGTCACGGCCGACACGCTACCTGGCGCGGCGAGGTCTGGCACGGGACGCGGTCACCACTCGATGGGCTCGACCGGCGCTGCCATCGTGCTCGGCAGCACGCCATACCGCTGCAGAGCGATCTTCATGATGTCCTTGTACGCCGGCGCGGCGACCTGCGAGCCCTGGATCGCGCCCTGGGGCCGGTCCACGACGACGTAGACGAGGATCGAGGGGTCCTCGACGGGCGCCACGCCCACGAACGAGGCGACGTAGCCGTTGTAGCACTTGCACGTGGGGTCGATGCGCTCCGCAGTGCCCGACTTCGCGGCCGTCCGGTAGCCCTCGATCGGGAAGCGGTTCACGCCGACCTTGCTCGCGACGACCGACTCCATCATGTCGAGCACCATCGACGACGCGGACGCCGAGATGACCCGCTTCGACGTCGAGACGGGAACGGGAACGGCCTTGCCGTCCTGCGTCACGGCCGACTTGATGATGGTGGGGCTGTTGTACACGCCCCCGTTGACGATGCCCGCCACGGCCGTCGCCTCCTGGATCGCGGTCACCGAGAGGCCCTGTCCGAACGAGATCTGGTCGCGGGTGTTGTCGGCGAGCGACGTCGACGGCAGGGACCCGGTGGCCTCGCCCGGCAGTCCTAGACCTGTCGCCTTGCCCAGGCCGAACGACTGGAGGTAGGTCACGAGCTTCGACTTGTCCATCTGGCGGGTGAGCAGCACGGTGCCGATGTTCGAGGAGTTCGCCACGACGCCTCGCGCCGTGAGGTTGATCGTGCTGTGGGAGAAGGCGTCCTTGATCGGCCTGCCGCCGGACATGACCTGGTTGGGCACGATGACCCTTGTGTCAGGCGTGATGACGCCGGAGTCGGTGAGGGCGGCCATGGTCAGCACCTTCTCGACCGAGCCCGGCTCGTACGCGTCGGAGATCGCCCTGTTGCCGAGGTTCGCGGCCAGCGCCGTACCGGGCGTGTTCGCGTCGAACGACGGGTAGTTCGCCATCGCCAGCAGCTCGCCGGTCTTGACGTTCATGGCGATGGCGGTGCCCGAGGCTGCACGGGCCTGGTCGACCGTCTCCTGCAGGCGGCTCTCGACCATGTACTGCAGTCCCGCGTCGATGGTCAGCGTGTACGTGACGCCGTCCTGCGCCGGGACGAGGACGTTCTGACCGGTGGGGATCTTGCCGTTCGGCGACGTCTCGTACATCTCGGAGCCGGCGACGCCGGCCAGCTGCAGGTTGTACGTGTACTCCAGACCGCCCGCGCCCACCTGGCCCACGCCGTCGTCGCTGTCCCGGACGAACCCCAGCACGTTCGAGGCGAGTGTCCCGTTCGGGTACGTGCGGACAGCCGCGGTCTCGCGGTGGAGGCCGACGTAGCCGAGCTGGGACAGCTTGTCCGAGATCTGCAGGTACGTGTACGCCTGGACCTTCTTCGCGACGACGACGTACTTCGTGTCCGGCTTCGTGAGCTGCGCGACGTAGCCGTCGTGGTCACCGCCCAGGTAGGTGACGAGGACGTCCGCGATCGCGCTGGCCGCCCCCGCGGCCTTCTCCTTGTCCTTGCTGTTCATCGCGGACGCGAGCTTGCCGTTGGTCGCGATCTGCGTGGGGTCCGCGACGATGGTGACGGCGGGCTGGCTCGACGCGAGCACCTCGCCGTACCTGTCGGTGATCGTCCCCCGGTTGGCGACGATCGTCCGCGAGACGCTCATGAGCGCCGCCGCCTTCGCCGCGTTGGCGGCGCTGTCCAGGCCTTGGACGACGATGGCGCGAGAGGCGAGCAGTGTGGCGACGAGGCCCAGCACGACGAGCGCGACCTGGAGCCGGACCTTGGGCGACCCCAGCGGGAGGCGACGCTCCGTGGGACGCCGGGTCCTGCGGCGCGCGGGCCGGGCGGCGGACGGCGGTACGGGGCGGGCTGTGTCGGGGCGGGGACGCGTCCCCTGCGTACGGGCTCCGGACGCGGACCCGCTCACCGGCACCCGCCGAGCCGAGGTCGTGGAGGTGCGCCGCTGGTCCGTCACTGGTTCGTCTCCTGCGGGGTGGAGTCGCCGGGCTGGGCCGCCTCGGCTGCCGGTGCTGCTGCTGCCGCCTCCGCTGCCTTCTGCTCGGGAGACTTGTACGTGATGTTGGGGACCTCGTTGCCGTGGACGGCCTTCTGGGTCCCCACGACGCTGCCCGTACGGACGTCGATGTAGACGCCGTACGGGTTCGGGACCATGCCGAGGGCGGTCGCCTGGCGGGCGATCTCGGCCGGCGTCTCCTTCTGCTGGACCTCGGCCTCGAGCTGCGCCTGCTTGTAGGAGAGCTGGGTGGCCTGCGTCTGCAGCTGGCGCAGGTCGAACGACTGCTCCTGGACGCGGGTCTGGAGCATGAGGAGCCCGACGAGCCCGGCCACGAGGACCCCGGCGAGAATGAGCAGGAAGGGAAGCCTGCCGATCCCGGGCTGTACGGCCGGGACGGGTCGCAGTCCCGATCCCGGCTCCTGTGGCTTCTGCCGTTCATCGATGAGTGCGCTCACGCCGCCTCCTGGATCCGTTCGGCGGCCCGCAGCCGGGCCGACGCCGCGCGGGGGTTCACGGCGGTCTCTGACTCGTTCGGACGCTCGGCGCCATGCGTCAGCAGGCGGAGCTCCGGTCCGTACCCTTCGGGCACGAAGGGCAGGTCCCTGGGCGCGCGGTCCGAGGAGGCGGTGCGCAGTGCCTCCTTGACCAGGCGGTCCTCCAGGGAGTGGTACGCGAGGACGGCGATCCGCCCACCGAGGGCCAGCGCGTCGATCGCGGCGGGAAGCACTCCTGCGAGCGAGTCCAGCTCGGCGTTGACGGCGATGCGCAGCGCCTGGAACGTCCGCTTGGCAGGGTGTCCGCCCGTGGCGCGGACCGCGGCGGGGATGGCGTCCGCGATCGTCGTCACGAGCCGGGCAGACGTGGTGAACGGCTGCCGGTCACGCTCGTCCACGATCCGGCGGGCGATGCGGTCCGCGAACCGCTCCTCGCCGTACACGCGCAGGATCCTGGCGAGCTCGGCGCGGGAGGCCGTGTTGACCAGGTCCGCCGCCGTCGTACGGTCATCGGGCGACATCCGCATGTCGAGCGGGCTGTCCGTCGCGTAGGCGAAGCCCCTCTCCGCACGGTTGATCTGCAGCGACGACAGCCCGAGGTCGAGCAGGATCGCCTGGATGCGCCGGACGCCCGCCTCCGCGAGCACCTCGGGCAGCTCGTGGTACACCGCTTGGAAGAGGCGGACGCGGTCGCCGAACTCGGCCAGCCGGTCGCGGGCGATGTCGATGGCGTGAGGGTCGCGGTCGATGCCGATGAGGACGGCTCGCGGGCAGGCCTCCAGGACGAGGCGGGCGTGCCCAGCCAGACCCAGTGTCCCGTCGACGTACACAGCGTCGGGCTCGTCGAGCGCGGGTGCCAGCAGCTCCACCACGCGGCCGGCCATCACTGGCACGTGGGTGTCGCGTTCACCCGTCATCTCGACCCCATCCTCGCCGTGCGGCTCCGTGCTGACCGGTTTCGATCCGTGGCCTGCCTCCTGGCACCGGGGAAGGTGAGCCAGGGTGCGGGCTATCGGATCGAAGCCGGAGGGCGCGGAGCCCTTCCTTCTTGTTCCCGCCGCGATGCGACTAGGTGGTGAACATCTCGTCCAAACGCGCTGACTGCTTCTCCCAGCGAGCCGGGTCCCAGACCTCCACGCGGTCGCCGGAGCCGATCACGACGACGTCGCGGTCGAGCCCGGCGAAGGTACGCAGCGGTGCCGGGAGAGTGACGCGACCCTGACGGTCAGGGACGTCGTCGTGGGAGCCGGAGTTGAGCCAGCGCTGGTAGGCGCGGATCTCGGCGTCGTTCGCCGTCTTGGCCTCGAACTTCGCGTCGAGGCTGTCGAACGTCTCCACGTCGTACACCGCCAGGCAGCCCTCCTGGACACGGGTCACGACGACCCCGTTCGCGAAGTGCTCCCTGAACTTTGCGGGGAGGGTGAGGCGGCCCTTGTCGTCCAGCTTGGGGAAGAACGTCCCGCCCAGTCGTCGTGCCATGGCCGGAGTCCCTCCTTCCCCTCCACTGGTGGGCCCACTCGCTCCACCGCCACCCACACTAACCCACTCTCCCCCACTTTGACCATGTTTTGACGCCAGGTCTCCCCACCCCGTGCCTCGGTCCTGCTCAGGGACTGCCGGCGGTACGTGGTCCCTGCGGTGATTGGGTGCTCTCGCGTAGGGTTCCGAGCACAAGGGGATGGGTCGCGAAGAGGGGGAACAGTGGTCGAGACACGGTCACTGGGCGACGTGCTGGAGATCATGGGCACCGTCCGCAGCGCGATCGAAGGGGTCATCGAAGGCAAGCGCGGCTCGATCGACATGGCGATGGTGGTCCTGCTCGCCGAGGGACACCTCCTCCTCGAGGACGTGCCGGGTGTCGGCAAGACGATGCTCGCGAAGGCGCTCGGACGCTCGATCGCCTCGACCGTGCGCCGGATCCAGTTCACGCCCGATCTGCTCCCCAGCGACGTCACAGGCGTGTCCGTCTACAACCAGGGCACAGGGAACTTCGAGTTCAAGCCGGGCGGCATCTTCGCCAACATCGTCGTCGGCGACGAGATCAACCGGGCCTCGCCCAAGACCCAGTCAGCCCTGCTCGAGTCGATGGAGGAGCGCCAGGTCACCGTCGACGGGGTGACGCACAAGCTCGGCAGCCCGTTCATGGTCGTGGCGACACAGAACCCCATCGAGATGGAGGGCACGTACCCGCTGCCCGAGGCCCAGCGCGACCGGTTCATGGCCCGCATCGAGATGGGCTACCCCACGGTCGCGTCAGAGATCGAGATGCTCGACAACCACAGCACGCGGGACCCGCTCGCCGACCTCGCCCCGGTCACGGACGCGGACACGATCCACTCCCTGATCCTCGCCGTGCGTGGCGTCTACGTCGCCCCAGCGGTGAAGAAGTACCTCATCGACATCGTGACCGCGACCCGCCAGAGCCGCGACCCGCGGCTCGGCGCATCGCCACGTGCCAGCCTCCAGCTGCTCCGGGCAGGACGTGCGAAGGCCGCCCTCTCCGGACGCGACTACGTGCTGCCGGACGACATCGCCGACCTGGCCGTCTCGGTCCTCGCCCACCGCACGCTGCCGTCCACCGAGGCGCAGCTCTCGCGGCGTTCGGTCGCCGAGATCATCACCAAGGCGGTGCAGTCCGTCCCGGTCCCGGACAGGAGGTAGGCGACGTGAGGCACAACCCCTGGCTCCTGCTCACGCTTCGCGGCAAGACGTTCGCCGTCGTCGGCGCCCTGCTGCTGCTCGGCGGCATGCTCTTCGGCCAGCGGGACGTGCTCTGGTTCGGGCTGTTCCTCTTCGTACTGCCCGTCGTCGCCATGCTGGTCGTGGCCCGAAGCCGGCTGAGGCTCACCTGCGAACGGCGCGTCGTGCCGCAGGAGGCGATCGTCGGTGAGCGGCTGGTCGGAGAGATCACCATCACCAAGTCCGGTCAGCTGCCGACGGGGCTGCTGCACTTCGAGGACGAGGTGCCTCCCGGCCTCGGGCGCCCGCCGCGCTTCACCGTCCACCGCTTCGCCGGCGAGTGGCGCCGCGAGATCACGTACCCCATGGCGGGCCTGCGCCGGGGCCGGTTCCACACCGGTCCCCTCACCGTCCGTGCCACCGACCCGTTCCAGCTGGTCAAGCTCGACCGGCGGTTCAGCGCGACGAGCGAGGTGCAGGTGACTCCCCGGATCGTGCCGCTGCCGATGATGCGCAACGTCAGCGGCGCGGGCGCGACAGGCGACGCGCTCCCACAGAAGGCCGGCGTCATCGGTGCCGACGACGTGCTCGTCCGCGAGTACCACGCGGGCGACGACGTACGCCGCATCCACTGGCGCACCACCGCCCGCCGGGGCGAGCTGTTCGTACGGCGCGAGGAGCAGGCCTGGGACCCGACCGCCACCGTCATCCTCGACTCACGCTCGTCCGTCCACGCGGGCCGGGGACGCGGCAGCTCGTTCGAGTGGGCAGTGTCGGCCGCGGCGTCCATCGCGCTTCACCTCGTCGACGAGGGCTTCCGGGTCGACCTGTTCGACGCGGACGGCGCGATGATCCATGGCGAGCGCCTCGTGCAGGCGACGGTGACCAGGCAGCAGATCATTGACGAGATGACTGACGTGGTGACCTCCGAGCGCTCGACCCTCACGAGGACCGTCGAGCACGCCTCGCTCTCGCAGCGGGGCCAGCTGATGGTGTGCGTCCTCGGCCGGCTCACCCGCGGTGACGTCGAGGTCCTCCTGGGCGCGCAGCGCAACAGGACACGGTGCTTCGCGTTCGTCCTCGACCCTGACACGTTCACCTCTCATGCCGAGCGCAGCACCGCCGAGCAGCACGAGGAGCACCGCGCCGGCATCGAGCGCCTCCACAACGTGGGGTGGCGGACCATCGAGGTGAACGCGGAGATGGGCGTCGCCGA
>JACRAA010000400.1 GCA_016213595.1 Actinomycetota bacterium
AGCTCCGACCACGTCACCTTCACCACCGGTACGGCCGGCTCCTTCACTGTCACGACCGCCCCAGCCGTCAGCTCGATCACCATCGCCGAGACCGGCAGCCTGCCCTCCGGAGTGACCTTCACCGACAAGGGCAACGGCACCGCCACCCTGGCCGGCACGCCTGCGGCGGGAACAGGTGGCACGTACGAGACCACCCTCGTCGCCAGCGCGACGGGACCCTTCCTCTCGGCGACCCAGCACCTCACCCTGACCGTGAACGAGTCCGCCGAGAGCACGTCCGTGGCGTTCACGTCCGCGGCGTCCACGGTGTTCCTGGTCGGTACCGAGGGCAAGTTCTCGATCACCACCACCGCCTCCTGCCCGGTGACTCTCACCGCCGAGTCGCTGCCGGCCTGGTTGCACCTGGTCGACAACGGGAACGGCACCGGCTCGCTCGTCGGCACACCGCCCGCAGGCAGCGAAGGCTCGTACACGTTCACGCTCGTCGCCACCACCCAGGGCGGGCAGAGCGCGCACCAGACCTTCACCCTGTGGGTGAAGCAGCAGCTGGCCATCACCAGCTTCGACCACGTCACCTTCACCACCGGTACCGTCGGCTCCTTCACCGTGACCACGGCTCCAGCCGCCACCTCGGTCACCATCACCGAGACCGGCAGCCTGCCCTCCGGAGTGACCTTCACCGACAAGGGCAACGGCACCGCCACCCTGGCCGGCACGCCGGCAGCGGGAACCGGCGGCACGTACGAGATCACGCTCGTCGCCAGCGCGACCGGGCCGTCCCAGTCGGCGAGCCAGCACTTCACGCTCACCGTCATGGCCCCGCCGATGTTCACGAGCGCCGACCATGTGACCTTCACTGTCGGAACCGCCTCGAGCTTCACGATCAGGGCGTCCGGCTTCCCGGCTCCGACCATCTGCCTGTCCCGCGCCCTGCCCTCCGGGGTGGCCTTCACCGACAACGGCAACGGCACCGCCACCCTGGCCGGAACGCCCGCGGCCGGAACCGGTGGGGCCTACACGCTGTTCCTGACCGCCTCCAACGGCGTGCCGCCCACTGCCATGCAGGCGCTCACCCTCACCGTCGCCGCGGCGGCAGGACAGCCCCAGGCACCCGGACAGCCCTCCGCGACGTCCAGCGCGCCGAGCAGTACGGAGCTGTCGAGCAGCACGGAGCTCTCGAGCGGTACGGAGCTGTCGAGCAGTAGCGGACTGACGAGCGGTAACGATCTGCTGGCCAGGACCGGTGCTGCCGTCGACCCGCGCCTGCCGATCTCGGCGTTGGCGTTGGCGCTCCTGGGCGGCATCCTCGTGGCCGTCGGCCGCCGTCGCCGGGGTCAGTCCTGACGGCAGGGCGGAGGTCGGGGAACCGATCCTGACCTCCGCCTGATCGACGCCGAGGTGCGCCGGACCCATGACGGGGCCGGCGCACCTCGCGCGTTGTCAGGAGCCCTTGCGGGAGCGGCGCCACCACCAGGTGCCGAGCATGACGACGAGGATGGCGATCGTCAGGTACCAGGAGTAGTCGGCGTAGACCTTCACGATCCGTACGGCCGGCTCGCCGATCCACCAGCCCAGCGCCAGGTAGCCGGCCTGCGTCAGGGCCGCGGCCAGGATGTCGATGACCAGGAACTTGCGCAGCCGCATGCCGGAGACGCCAACCGCTGCGTAGATGAGGGCCATCGGCAGCGGCAGGGGCAGGTACGTCGCGATGACCGCGAGCGTCTCGTACCGGTGCGTGAACCTCAGGACGATCTCGGCGCGCCGCTTCGACATCCGGCTGCGTCCGGTGAACGACTCCAGGATCGCGTGGCCCCACAGACTGCCGGCCCACCAGTACACCCAGTCGAACTTCACGATCGACAGCGTCGCGCCGAGCCAGTAGAGGATGATCGGACCGCCGTTGACCTCGACCCAGGCACCCGTGGCGACCACGCTGGCACGGCCACCGTTGATGAGTGCGGACAGGGGCGGGTTGGCGAGGAGGAGGGGGCGCAGCGGCAGCATGACGAGCGCCCAGACACCGATGATGGCGATCGCTGTGTAGCAGGCGATGTCCGCGCGGCCCGGCTTGTGGCGCCACGGAAGCCGGGGGTCGTCCCACCACTCCTTGGGCCCGGTCGTCTCGTCGCCGGGCCCGGCGAGGCGAGCTCCCGTCTCCGCCTCGTCGGCGCTGGCCGCCTGCGAAGGTTGCTGCTCGTCGGTCACGCGGCGAGCGTACAGGTCAGGCTGACCTGAGCTCCGCGAGCACCAGCGTGAGGTCGTCGCCGTCGACCGTGACGTCAGCGGTGAGGACGCCCAGGGCGCCGATCGGCTCGGCCTCGTCGGGATGACGCGTGACATGGATGCTGTACGGGCCGTAGGCGAGGACGTCGTCGCCGCGCCGCTCCCCTGCGACGAGCTCCACACCCTCCGCGCCGGAGCCCCGGACCTGGGTGACCGGAGCCCCGGACGAGACGGTTGCGCCCGTGTCCGCCTCGACGATCGTCCTGATCAGCTCCGCGGCGTAGACCGGGTCGGAGAGTGCGTCGTACGTCCAGCGCGTACCCAGCACAGAGTGCTCCATCGTGCCGATCAGAGCCTTCTCGGCGCCGTCGAGCGGTTCGTTGCGGTACGTGAGCGGCATCTGGTAGAGGACGCCGCCGCTCGTCACGAGCATGACCTGGACGCCCACCTCACCGGCGGGGTCGACGAACCGGAACTGACCGGCGGGCGCGAGGTCGGCCGCATCGCCGGCGAACCAGGGCTGCGCGGGCAGCCAGGCCTTGAGCAGGTCGATCTTGCTGGGGGTCAACGTCGCGTGCGGGTGCACCTCTGCCACTCGTGCCATGGCTCCTCCTCAGGTCCGAGCCACAGCCTTCCACACAGCACGGACCCGTGCATCCCGCCCCGGGGGCAGCCTCAGCGCACGGCCTCCCGGGCGGCGACGAACGCATCGAG
>JACRAA010000401.1 GCA_016213595.1 Actinomycetota bacterium
GCCGAGGCGTACGCACCGATCGCGATCGGCCCGGCCTGTCCGAGCGCGAGCACGCCCGCCTGCCCGGCCGTGACCGTGAAGCCGGCGGCGATGATGGCATAGATCAGCACCTGCGTCCCCGTTGTCAGCACGTAGTTGTTGCCGAGCATGGGGACGAGGACGCCGCCCAGGACGAGCGCGGCGAGCCACACCCAGCGAGGGATCCGCAACGGACGGCCCTTGCCGAGGAACGTACCGGTCAGTGGCTCGGTGGACAGCAGCGGGACCTTGCCCATGAGGCCGCCCGGCCGGACGATGAGCACGACGATGAGGACGACGAAGATGATGATCTCTCGCGCCGTGTCGCCGAAGAAGTGGATCCCGAACGCCTCGAGGATGCCCAGGACGAAGCCGCCCAGCACGGCGCCACCCAGGGAGCCGAGCCCGCCCAGGGTCGCCGCGACGAACGCCGTCATCCCCACGTTGAGGCCGGAGGTCGGGTTGGCGACCCCCACGTACAGCGCGATGAAGACGCCGGCGAGGCCGCCCAGCGCCGAGGCGATCACGAACGCCACGTGCTGGACAGCGCCGACGGGGATTCCCATCTGCAGGGCCGCCTCCTGGTCCTGAGCCGTCGCGCGGATGGCCTGCCCCGTCTTGCCGTACTTGAGGAACGCCGCCATCACCGCCATGACGACGGCCGTGACGCCCAGCATGACGAGGTCGGAGGTGCCGAAGCGCATGCTGCCTAGATGCAGGTTCGACGTGGGAAGGACTTTGGGGAAGACCCGGAACTGCGCGGTGAACGCGATCTGCGACGCGTTGTCGAGGATCTGCGAGACCGCGTAGGTCGACAGCATCGCGGCGAGCGGGAGGAACTTCGCCAGGGGCCGTACGACCGCGATGTTGATGACCAGCCCGAGCCCTGCGCAGATGAGGAGCACGAGCGGCAGCGCGATCCAGAACGACAGCCCGAGCTCCGCCACGAAGAACCACGCCAGCATGGCGCCCAGGCCGAAGAACGAGAACTGGGCGAAGTTGACGACGTTCATGACGCCGAAGACGAGAGAGATGCCGACCGCTCCGAGGGCGTACACGTTCCCTCGGAGCAGGCCGGCGATCAGAGTGTCGAACAATGTCGTCAGCCCTTGTACTCGACCCACTTGCCACCGGTGAGGATGGTCGGGGTGAGCTGGGGCGAGGCCACGCGGCGGGTCGCCTGGTCGAAGGTGATCTTGCCGTAGACGACGCTGGGGACGTCCTTGAGCTGCTGGAAGCCCTTGAGGATCCCGTCCCGCGAGGTGCCGCCGGTCTTGGCAGCCGCCACGGCGACGTTCAGCGCGTCGTACGCCCCGGCCTCGAAGCTGGTGACGTGCGCCTCCTTCGGGTACTTGTCCTTGAATGCCTTCACGAACGCCTGCACCGCGGTGTTGCTGCTGGTCTCCAGGAACTGCGCGCCGATGATCGAGCCGGTCGCGTCAGGCGTCCCGTCGAACGACGCCTCGTCCTGGCCGCCGTAGAACGTGCCCTTGTAGCCGATCGCGCGGAGCTGGCTCACGAGCTTCGCCGCGTCCGGGCCGTACCCGATGTGGACGAACGCGTCCGGCTTCCCGGCGACCGCCTTGCTGAGCGACGGACGGTAGTCGTCCGAGCTGTCGAGGACGCCCTCGGCGTCGGTGATCTTCAGGCCGATCTTGTCGGCCTCCGCCTTGAACGCGTTGAACGCCGGGATCCCCCAGTCGGCGGTGTTGAGGTAGGTGAGGCCCACCGTGTTCACGCCGCGGCTCTTGATGTAGTCGGCGGTCCACACGTACGTGTCGCTCGTCGTGATCGAGGTCGACCACTGGTACTGCGAACCCTTCTGCGTGAATGCCGGGTTCGAGTTGTTGAAGCCGTACTGGACGAGCTTGCCCGAGGTGTACAGCGGCGCCGCGGGGATCGACGCCGCCGAGGAGTAGTCGCCGAACACGAGCGAGACGCTGTTGTCCCCCACGAACTTCTGGGCGACCGCGACGGACTGCTTGGGGTCGGACTGCGAGTCCTCGTACTTGAGGGCCACCGGGTGGCCGTTGATGCCGCCCGCGGCGTTGACCTGGTCGACCGCGAGGTCGAAGGCCTTCTTGAACTGCTCGCCGTACTGGGCGTACTGCCCGGTGATCGCAGCGGACACGCCGAAGGTGACGGTGCCCTTCGTCGAGGCGCTGCCGGCGGCACTCGCGTTGGAGCAGGCCGCGAGCCCTACGGTCAGGCCGGCGGCGAGGACGACTGCTCCGAGTCGTCGTCTGCGAAGGATCGGGTTCATGGTTCTCTCTCTCGGTGTCGCTGTCGATCGGATCGATGTGGTGGTCGGGTCTGAAGGAGTCACCGCGCGTCTCTCAGTCGGCGCAGGGAGTCAGGGTCGGCCGGGGTGGGGATGGTGCAGCTCGGCGCGAGCAGGAACGGGCGCTGCGGGGCCGCCGCGAGCGTCGCGTCGAGCTGGGCCGCCACGGCGGTACGGTCGGCGTCCGCGGCGAAGAGCTCGTTGTTGACGCCGCCGACCACCGTGAGCCCGAAGTCGGTGTCGAGCGCCGGGTTCCCGGGCTGGAACTGGTCCCACTGGAGGGCGTCGGCACGGTAGTCCGCGAACCACTCCGGGTGTGAGTCGGCGCGGCAGGTGTGGAGGACGACGAGACCGTCACCGACCGCGTCGAGCACCTGACGGTCGTACGGACGGGAGTAGGTGTCGAACGCGGCCTTGTCGAAGTGGCCGGCGCTGGCGGTCCCGGTGACGGCGTAGAAGATGCCGTCGAGCCCTGCACCCCCCTCCTCGACGGGCGCGACGAGGGCGGCGACGTAGTCGGCGAACGTCTGCGCGATCGCGGCCAGGGCGGCATGGGTGAGCTGGCTGTCGCTGCCCAGCAGCTCCTCGTGGGTGAACGAGGTGCTGGAGCCCGCGACCTGCGCGCCCGGGTACAGGGGAAGACCCGCGAGCTGGAGCAGTACGGACAGGGGCGAGAACACCGTCTGGAGCAGTGCGCGGTCCGCCAGCTGCTGGCGGATCAGCCGCGCGGAGGCGAGGTGCTCGGCAAGGACCGGGTTGGTGCGGGGGTCCAGCGGCCGGATCGCGGCGAGGTCCGCGGGGGCGGCGATCGCGGCCGACACCTGACGCGGTACGACACCGACGTAGTCGTCGGGGTCGAAGACCGAGCCCCAGGCCTCCGAGTAGTAGACCGCGCGGGGGTTGATCTTGACCCAGTCCCAGTCCCAGGCACGGTTGAAGTCGACGGTCGCGGTGGCGAAGCGCACCGGGTCGTACTCCTCACCCACGAAGTGCTGCCAGGCGCTCGTGAGGAACGGCGTCGTGGAGGTCCCCCGCAGCAGGGCGGCGAGCTCGAGGCGACGGTCTGGGCGGTCGCTCGCGGCAGGAGCGTGGGGCTGCCTGGGGAGGGTGACGGACTGTACGGACATGGTGAGGATTCTCCTGGAATGAGGGCGCAGAAACATTCATGGGCCTGCACCGGAATCAGCAACCCGCGGTGCGGCTCATGTATTCCGGGTCAGATGTCGAGGGTCAGGGAAAGCATGGGAAAGCCGTTGAATGGCGGAGGACAATTCCGCACCCGTGGCGCAGCTATGCGATGTGGGATACGGACGAGGGTTCCTGGCGGGAGCCTGTGCACGGGGCGGAGCGCGAAACGACGCTGGGTGGCCATCACCTCTCGGCCGCCTCCTGCCATGGAGGACATGTGGCCGTGACTAGGGCGAGGCGGTCAGTTCACGCTCGACATACAGCACCGACAGGTACAACAGCGACAGGACGTGGCAGCGCGCATCGCACGGTGGCTGTCGCCACTCATCGATCGGCTCATCACAGTTCGCTTCCTCGGTGCTGGGCGCGTCGCTTCTCAGGGCGCCGTCCAGGTCCTGTCCAGGACCGGATGTGGCAGACGATAACAACTGAACCCATTCATCTGCAAGATCGTCCAGATTGCGGACGCGCCGGGACGGAACATGCCTCATCGCATTCCTTCGTCCTCGTCATTCCGACCTGCCGTCCTCCGCGGGAATGACGAGGACCACCACCGACAATGGCTCGCCCGCCACGCCGGGCGGTTGGGGCTGACCGCAAGCCATGCCTGACCGTGCTCCCTGGGCTCCCTGAGGGGTGGCGTCGCGTGTCGGGGGCCCGAGGCGCGGGTCCCGTGACGGGGTGGTTATGGGAGGCACACACCGCGCCCGGAAGGCTGACTCCCGTGATCGCGTGGTTCTGAGCCCGATCTGAGCCCCGACACCCACCAGTTCACGGGAGTGAGATCTGACGCGGACCGGCGCGCTCGTCGTAACCACCTGATCACGGGAGTCGGGCTGGAATCCTCGGCCGACCAGTGCACACGGAAACAGGACGCAACGGCGCGAGATCCCCATCCGCCTCCCGCCAGAATGTCTCCTGAGACTCTGGGCTCGCCCGCCACCACCCTGCGGGTCGATGCTTGGACCCAGCAGCAACAGTCGAGCACCGAGGAGTGCAATGAACGACACGACCGCGTCAGCCCAGATCGGCGTCATCGGCATGGCCGTCATGGGGTCGAACCTGGCTCGGAACTTCGCCCACCACGGCTACCGGACCGCCATCTTCAACCGCACGTACGCGAAGACCGCTGAGGTGCTGAAGGACTTCCCCGAGGAGGGGTTCCTCGGCTCGGAGAAGCTCGAGGACTTCGTGGCGAGCCTCGAGAAGCCGCGGCGCGTCATCCTCATGGTGAAGGCCGGTCCCGCGACCGACGCGACGATCAACTCCCTGGTACCGCTCCTCGAGCCCGGGGACATCGTCATCGACGGTGGAAACTCGTTCTTCCAGGACACACGTCGCCGTGAGGCGGCGCTGCGGGAGCACGACCTCCACTTCGTGGGCTGTGGGATCTCCGGTGGTGAGACCGGCGCCCTCGAGGGCCCGTCCGTGATGCCCGGCGGGTCGGAGCACGCATACACGTACGTGGGCAAGATGCTCGAGGACATCTCGGCGAAGGTCGGGCCAGGAGGCGACGAGCCCTGCTGCACGTACATCGGCACCGACGGCGCCGGCCACTTCGTGAAGATGGTCCACAACGGCATCGAGTACGCCGACATGCAGTTCATCGGCGAGGCGTACGAGCTGCTCAAGGGCATCGGGCTCTCGGCAGCCGAGGCCGCGGATGTGTTCGCCCAGTGGAACACCGGGGACCTCGACTCGTACCTCATCGAGATCACCTCCGAGGTGCTCCGGCAGGTGGACGGCAAGACCGGGAAGCCCCTGGTAGACGTCATCGTCGACGCCGCCGGAATGAAGGGCACGGGCACGTGGACCGTCCAGGAGGCGCTCCGGCTCGGTGTTCCGGTCGACTCCATCTCCGAGGCGGTCTTCGCCCGGGCCGTCTCGTCCAGCCCTGAGCTCCGCAAGGCGGGACAGGCCGCGCTCAGCGGGCCTTCGGGCATCACCGGCGAGGACATGGAGGCGCTCGTCGACGACATCCGCCAGGCGCTCTGGTCGGCCAAGGTCGTCGCGTACGCCCAGGGCCTCGACCTCATCAAGGGCGGCGCCGCCGAGTACGGCTGGGACATCGACGTCGCGGCATGCGCGCGGATCTGGCGTGGCGGCTGCATCATCCGGGCCAAGCTGCTCGACCGCATCTCGAACGAGTACGCGGCCAACAACCTGGTGACCCTGCTCGAGGCGCCCACGATCAAGGCCGAGCTCGGCAAGGCGCAGGACGCGTGGCGCCGGGTCGTCACCCTGGCCATCGCCGGCGGCGTGCCGGTCCCGGGCTTCTCCTCGGCCCTCGCCTACTACGACGCCGTGCGCGCGCCCCGCCTGAACGCGGCCCTCACCCAAGGGCTGCGCGACTTCTTCGGCGCCCACACGTACAAGCGGGTCGACTCGGAGGGGACGTTCCACACGCTGTGGTCCGGTGACCGCAGTGAGATCGAGGCCGCCGACACCCACTGAGTGTCCGACATGTCGGTGACGGGGGCGCTCGACGCAGCCGGGATCCCGTACGTCGTTCACGAGCATCCCCCGATCCGGACCGAGGCGGACCTCCACCTCACCGGCCTCAGCTGGGAGACCTCGGTCAAGACGCTCGCGTTCGAGCTCCCCGACGGCAGGCTGGCGCTCGTCGCCGTGCCCGGGCCGGCCCGCGTCCAGTACGGAGCGGTCGCCCGGGCGCTCGGCGTCTCCCGTTCCGCGCTGCGTCAGGCGGACGAGGGACGCGTCGTCGCGCTCGGCATGGA
>JACRAA010000402.1 GCA_016213595.1 Actinomycetota bacterium
CCGTGCTGTGCCCACGGCGAACGGGGCGTCCCCGGGACGGGAAGCGAAGGGTCAGGGGATGGCGGACAGAGGCGCTACCGCCGCCTTTTCGTACCGCAGACGCCCCTCATCCCCGGTATGCGCGCTCGGAGGCCCGTTGAGGTACGAAAACGCGGATCAGCCCTGGGCCGGCACGGACGGCAAGGTCGGCGGCGCGGCCGGCGGCGAGCGTCAGGCCAGCCGGTAGCCGGAGCCGCGCACGGTCTCCACGACGTCGGCGCCGAGCTTGTTGCGCAGGTAGCGGACGTACACGTCCACCACGTTGGAGGTCGGGTCGAAGTCGTAGCCCCAGACCGCGCTCAGCAGCGCCTCCCGGGACAGGACGTCGCCGGGGTGCTTCATGAACGTCTCGATGAGCGTGAACTCGCGGGCGGTGAGGTCGACCTCCCGCCCGGCGAGGGATGCCTTGTGGGTTCGGAGGTCGAGCTTGAGCGGTCCGTGCTGCAGCACGAGGGACGCCTCGGAGGGGGTCTCCCGGCGCAACCGCCGGCGGACGCGCGCGACGAGCTCCTCGAAGCGGAACGGCTTGGCGATGTAGTCGTCCGCGCCGTACTCGAGCCCCTTGACGGTGTCCGTCACCGACGACCGCGCGGTCAGCATGATGACCGGGATGCGGCTGCCCTGCGCGCGTACGCGGCGGAGCACCTCGAAGCCGTTCACGTCGGGGAGGCCCACGTCGAGGATCATCAGGTCGTACTCGCCGGACAGCGCCTTGTGCGCACCCGCGACACCGCTCGCCTCTGTGGTGGCAGGGAAACCAGCGGCACGCAGTCCTTTTGCGAGGAACGCGGCGATGCGGTCCTCGTCCTCGACGATAAGGATCTGGTTCATGAAGTCGGCTCCGTCGCAGGCTGTCGTGGGATGACCAGGCTCACGGTGCTGCCGAGGTCGGGAACCGAGTCGATATCGACCCGACCACCGTGTGCCAACGCGATCGAGTTCACAATAGCGAGTCCGAGCCCCGCGCTGTCCGTCCGCTTCGCTCCCGCGCGGCGCGACCTCCCGAACCGCTGCAGCACGAGCTCCTTCTCGTCCTCGGTGAAGCCCATCCCGTGGTCGCGGACCCACAGCCGGACGTTGTCGCCCTCGACCTTGCTGCCGATCCCGATGTCGGTCCCTTCGGGCGAGTACTTCACGGCATTCGCCGCCAGCTGCAGCCACGCCTGGGTGATGCGCTGCGGGTCCACCATGAAGCTCACGTCCGCGAGCCCGTCCATGATCCAGCGCCGATCGCCCAGGACCCGCACCTTCTCGAACGTCTCGTCGGTGAGCCGTCCAGCGTCCACGTCCTGCAGCACGACGAAGTCCGACCGTTCCGACTGGGCCAGCAGGATGAGGTCGTTGACCAGCGTGCTCATCCGGGCGAGCTCCTCGAGCGCCAGGGCACGGACGACCTCGGCGTCCTTCGGGTCGGTCGTGTCCATGAGCTCCAGGTGGCCGCGGACGATCGTCATGGGGGTGCGCAGCTCGTGGCCGACGTCGTCCAGGAGGCTCTTCTGCGCCTCGACCGCGGACTCGAGCCGGTCCAGCATGCCGTTCACGGTCGTCGTCAGCGCCGCGAGGTCGTCGTTGCCGCGCACGGGGATCCGCCGCTTGAGGTCATGCTCGGTGATCTCCTCAGTCGTGCGCTGCAACCAGCTGATCGGCTGCAGCAACCGGGCCATGACGAGCCAGGTGATCAGGGCCGTGATCGCGATCGCGACGGCCCCGACCAGTGCGTACGTGACGAACGTGTCGTTGAGCGCCCTGCGCTCGATGTTGAGGTCGACCACCCGGACGAGCGCGCCGGTCTCGCCGCTGAAGCTCCACACGACGGGGAACACGAGGTACGCGTAGTCGGTCGACCGCGACGAGTACCGGTCGGTGGTGACCGTCGACAGCTTCGCCTTCTGGAGGGCCAGGGCGACGAAGCCGGGGTCGTTCTCCGGCCGTACGGTCACCGAGGAGTTCGCCTTCCAGACCAGCTTGCCGTCCACGATCCCGAGGATCCCGCCGGACTCCGACAGCGTCTTGCTCTGCAGGGCCCCGCGCAGGAGGTCGGACACGTTCGTGAACGGCTTCCCGGTGCCCGCGTCGATGTTCGCGTTCGCCAGCTCCCGGAAGTCGGAGGCGTCGCGGCTCAGCTGGGAGTACGCCTGGCTCTGGATGCGTCCCCACTGGAGGACGTACGCGACGGAGCCGGACATGCCGATCCCGAAGAACGTGAGCAGCAGGATGGTGATGACCAGCCGCTCGCGGATGCTGGCGACGCCGGTCGCACGTTTCGCCGTGTCTGCCGACGCCTGCCCGGTCTCGACCTCGGGCCGGGACCTGCGGGGGCGGGTCGTCGTGGCGGACACGTCAGCGCACGGCTACCAGGTCGCACACGAAGATGAGGGTCTCGTTGGGGCCGATGACGCCGCCGGCGCCGCGGGGACCGTAAGCGAGGTGGGGCGGGATGATGAGCTGCCGGCGACCGCCGACCTTCATCCCCTGGATGCCCTGGTCCCAGCCGGAGATGACCATCCCGCGACCGAGCC
>JACRAA010000405.1 GCA_016213595.1 Actinomycetota bacterium
GGCGAGCATCCCGAGCGCGGCGCCCGCTATGGAGCGTGTCGTCGGCGTCCATGACGTCGCCGGTCGTTCGAGAGCTGACATCCGCACCCCTTCCTTGGTCCGCGGACAAGAGTGCACCCCCGGCACAAGGACGAAGCCCTCACGCGGTTCCTCTGGGACCCCTCGCTAGACCTTGCGGGTGGAGGGGCGGCGCTGGAGGACCTGGGCGTTGTACGCATCGAGGAGGCAGAGGTCGTCGACGAGCTTCTCGATCGGGACGGCATCGACGATGCTGTCGAACCCCGGCCGTCCGCGTTCCGCTGCCGCCGCGATCTCCTCCGGCGTCCACAGGCACTGGGTCGGCATGTGGTCTGTGAGCTCCGCGACGTAGTAGGCGACCGAGCTCGACCCGAACGCCTGGCCGATCAGGTCCTGGGCGAAGGCCATGGACGCGGACTTCTGCTCGGCCCAACCGGCCGTCTCCGGTGTGGTGAGGGGGATGTCGCCAAGGCGTCCGAGGATGTCGTACGCCGCTACGGTGAGGTCGCCGAAGGGGTCCACACCTCCCATCTCCGAGAAGGCGTGGATCATGCCGCCCGACTTCTTGGCCATCACTTCGAGGGGGTCGATGTAGAGCATCGCGACCTTCTGGGCCTCGAAGATGTCGCGGATGACGGGGCTGACGAAGACGCCCGCAGGCCCGTGAAAGCTGGTCCAGATGATCCGGCGGAAGCCCTGCCGGATCAGCGACTCCGCGAGGGCGTAGCAGTAGTCGATGGACTGCCGGACGGTGAGCTGTGTCGTGCCTCGCCCTGACGCCGTGGCGCCTGCGTAGAGGTACGGGAGGTTGTGCAGGACGAGCCCGTCGGCGCGTTCGGCGAGCCGGAGGGCGAGTGCCTCGGACAGCACGCTCTCGGCGTCCAGCGGGAGTCCTCCGTGCAGCTCGGTCACGCCGGCAGCAACGACGATGACATCCCTGCGCTGCAGGTAGTCCTCGACCTCGTCGTTCGTGCACTTGGACAGGAAGCGCGTACGCATGTGTCTCTTCTCCTTCATGGGAAGGGCCGGGGTGGCGGCGCCACCCCGGCCCGGGGGGCGGTCAGGCGACGGGCTGATTCGTACCCAGCGCGTGCAGGTCGGTCTGGGCAGTCTCCTTGGCGGACCAGGCAGTCGCGGCAGCGACTGCGAGACAGACGGCCGCGAAGACCACCGGACCGAGCCAGCCGCCCGTTCCGGGTCCCTGGAGGGAGGCCATGATGGCAGGCGCGAACCCGGCCACAATGAAGCCGAGCTGGGTTCCGAGCGCGGCGCCGGTGTACCGGACGCGCGTGGGGAACATCTCTGTGTAGAAGGAGGCGCCCACGGCATTGGCCCCGGTGGAGACCAGCATCAGCAGAACCAGTGCTGCCAGCCAGAGGACCGTGTTGGCGGTCGCCAACGCGAGGAAGAAGACGAACAAGAGCCCCGCGGACAGCAGCATGGACAGGGCGAACACCGGGCGTCGTCCGATCCTGTCGGAGAGCCGAGCCCAGAGCGGCTGGGCGACCAGACCGAGGAGCCCGATGGCGATCCCCGCCATGAGGTACACGGTGGCCGGGATCTTGATCGTCTTCGTGGCGAACGACAGGCCGTACACGTTGATGGCCGAGCCGGACACGGCCAGGAGGGAGCACCCCATCACGCGCAGCAGGGCCGGCCAGTGGTCCCGGACAACTTCCGCCACCGGCACCTTCGCCTCGGTCGCCGACAGCTTGGTCTCGGCGAAGGCCTCGGTCTCGGCCACCTGGGACCGGATCCAGAGGGCGACCAGCATCAGGGGGCCGGCGACCAGGAAGGGGATGCGCCATCCCCAGGCAAGGAGGATGTCCTTGGGCAGCGAGGTGATGATCAGGAAGGCCACGGCACCGAGCAGTGTGCCGAGGGAGGTGCCCTGCATCGTCCACGACGCGTACAGACCGCGTTTGCCGTGCGGGGCGTGCTCCATCGACAGGGAGTTCGCCCCCGCTTGCTCGCCGCCCGCCGAGAAGCCCTGGAAGATCCGGAGCGCGACGAGCAGGACCGGCGCGAGCATGCCGGACGTCGAGTAGCCGGGCAGGCACCCGATCAGGAACGTCGCCGCTCCCATGAGTGTCAGCACCCACAGCAGGGTCTGCCGTCGACCCAGCTTGTCGCCGAGACTGCCGAAGACGATTGCTCCGAGTGGACGGGCGACGTACGCGACTCCGAAGGTCGCGAAAGAGGCGATGGTGCCGCCCAGGCCTCCGAGCGGTGTGAAGAACACGGGTCCGAAGATCAGTGCCGAAGCGGTCGCGAAGAGGGTGAAGTCGTAGTACTCGACCGTGCTGCCGACCAGTGCGGAGACAGCGGCCCGCTTGGCCATTCGGGTGCTGTGCTCGACAGGTGCTTTGACCAGACTCATCTCAGTGTCTCCTTTGACTTACGTAACCCCGTTCGCCACAGGGTTGGGCTCGCCGCAGTGAATCCCCCGTGCGGGTGGTGCGTCCAGCGGCTTCTCGAGGCATGTGATCGTTCACTTCGGCGGAGAAGCGCTTGCCGCCCTGACTGAGTCGTACAGCTCGACAATCTTGCACTTCTTTGGTGTGATCGATCACATCGTTGACAACAAACAGCACCTGTCAGACGTCGCAGTCAGGAGACCGGGATGGTCCAGCGCAAGATGCCGTCGATCCGGGATGTCGCGGCGATGGCGGAGGTGTCGCACCAGACCGTCTCGCGCGTGCTGAACGAACCCGGACGGGTGTCGGCTGTGACGCGGGCGCGGGTCGAGCGGGCGATAGAAGTGCTCGGCTTCCGTCCGAACGTCGCGGCGCGAGCCTTGAGGTCACAGCATTCCCGGGTCGTGGGAGTGCTCGTGGCATCGAGCTCGCTCTTCGTGGCGATGGAAGGGCTGTCGATACTGGAGCTCGCTCTTCGTGAGCGGGGCTTCCGCCTCCTCATCGCCGGCGTGCAGGGCGCCGACTTCGCGTCGATGTCCCAGAGCGTTGAGCCCCTGCTGGCCTACGGCGTCGACGCCTTGGTCGTCGCGGCGAACGAGCGCAGCGCGGGGGACCTCGCCCGCGAGCTCGCGCGGCGCATGCCGGTCGTCGCGCTGCAGCCCGGCATCAGCGTCGACGACGGCTTGAGCAGTGTTGCCATCGACTTCGACGCCGGGATCGCCGCCGTCGTCGAGCACCTGCTCGCCCGGGGCGCGCGTCGCCTGCTCCACGTCCCCGGGCCTCAGAACCTGAGTACCGTCCACGCGCGGATCACTGCCTGGACCCGCGAGGTGACACGTCGCGGTCTGCCCGCAGCCGTGGCCCAACCCGTTCCCATGACGGGCCAAGGCGGCTACGACGCGGCACGACGGATGATCGACGATGGTGTCCCCGATGCTGTCTTCGCCGTCAACGACCTCGTGGCTCTGGGGATCATCCGTGCGCTCAGCGAGCGCGGCATCCGGGTTCCCGATGAGGTCGCTGTTGTCGGGGTCGACGACTGGCCAGGAGGTGCCCAGACGACGCCTAGCCTCTCGACCCTCGCCCAGCGGTTCGACGAACTGGGGGAGGTTGCCGCATCCCTCGTCGTGGACGCCATCGCGGGGCTGCCGCCCCGGACGGAGCGGATCGCACCGCGCCTGATCGTCCGGGAGTCGAGTTCGAACCAGGGTGGCCCGGACAGAGTCAGGGGTTGAGAGGCTGCCGCCCGGAGAGGATGAGCGCCAGGACGGTAGCAGGGCCAGTGACGACCTGCCCTCTGCCGTATGACCATTCCAGGTCCTCGGCGCGCAGCTGTACTCCGTCCAGAGACACCCCGAAGTGCGACAAGCTCCGGGGCGCCGTGAGCCCGTCGAGGGCGAGTCGCATGCGTGGTGCGGGTGGGTGCCGGTCGAGGTTCAGGGCCTCGGTGATGTCGAGGCCATGGACCACTGCGTGCACGAGCGCTCCCGTGGCGCCGCCACCCGGTGGCGCCCGTGCCTGCATGCGGGGAGCGCGCAGCGCGGCGAGTAGGTGCTCCGGGGTCTGCCGCGTCGAGGCGCGCACGCCGGTCGGCGAGAACGTCCCATCGGAAACGCGCGCGCACGAGCCCGAGGACGATCACGGGGGCCGCGGCATGCATGGGTAGGGTCAGGTGGGCCACGACCTCGCGTACGCGCCATCCGGGGCACAGCGAAGGGGTGTCCCAGGCCGAGGCCGGGAGGGCCTCAAGCAGGTCTGCAAGCTCGGAGAGCTCTGCGGCGATCTCGTCAGCCGCCTCGGTGCCGCCGGGGCTCATGCTGTGCCCTCGGACAGCCTGCGAAGGTGGGTCTCGAGCTTGTCGAGAGACGTGAGAAAGCCTGCCTGCGCTGCGGGGGTGAGGAAGGCCTGCGGCATCCTGCTCTGCTCGATGCTGACCTGTGTGCGACCCCCGCCGAGGTCGGTGAAGGTCGACACCGAACGCATCCCGCTGTCGGCCTCAGTCCACGAGATGAGCTCCGGCTCGTTGATCTCGTCGTAGGTCGCGCGCATCGTGTACCGGCTGCTGCCGTCCTCGGACACCATGAGGGTCTCGAAGACTCCGCCCGGTCGCGGGTCGACCCGGATCCCGTCCAGCGGGGCGCTCATGCCTGCGGGGCCCCAGAACTTCGTCAGGTGCTCGGGCGCGAGCATGCATCGGAAGACCAGCTCGCGGGGTGCGGAGAAGATGCGGGTGTGCGTGACGGTGCCGTCATTCATGGGTTTTCCCTTCGTGGGTTCAGCGGCCTGGACTGCCTGCAGGTGCGCCTCGAGCTTGTCGAAGCGTTCGTTCCACACCCGCCGAGAGGTCTCGATCCAGCTCATGGCCGCATCGAGGGGTTCACGCTCCAGGTGGCATGGGCGGGTCTGGGCCCGCCTCGACCTCGTGATCAGGCCGCTGCGCTCCAGGACCTTGAGGTGTTTCGAGATCGCCGGCATGGACATCGAGAAGGGCTGGGCGAGTTCGGTGACACTCGCGTCGCCGTGCGCCAACCGAGCCACGATGGCGCGCCTCGTCGGGTCGGCCAACGCCATGAATGCTGCGTCCAGCTGGTTGATGGTGCCTGCGCTCATGGGACAGTACATAACCACGTAGTTACGTAACCGTCAAGGTAAATAACCCCAGTAGAAGCCGGGCAAGCGCGAGATGTGGCGCGCGCGGACGCGTCCCGGGGACATCCCGCGTCAGGGCAGGAACATGGGCTCGATCGTGTGACCGGCGATGGTCGCGAACATCGCGGCCAGGTGCTCGGAGACTGAGACGGGTACGTCGCTGATCGGCGCTTGGAGCTGCAGTCCCTCCCAGAGGGCGACGATGTCGGTGGCGGCCACCATCGGCTCGACGTCGGCGGCGACCTGGCCGCTTGCCTGCGCCAGCTCGATGTGGTGCGCGATCTGCTCGCGCAGCCGGGCGAGCCGGTTGCGGAAGTAGGCACGGGCAGGGTGGTCCGGATCGGCCGACTCGGCCGCCAGCAGGGTGAAGAGCCGGGTGAGGCCGGGCGTCTCCTCGTTCCGGATCGCAATGCCCAGGAGCAGCGCGAGCGTCTCGTCGAGCGTCGTCGGGTCGATGTGCTGGATCTCGTCACGGTGCTCGAGGACGGACTGCAGGAGCAGCGACTTCTGGGGGAAGTGGTGCAGCAGCGTCGCGTGGTTGATGCCGGCACGGCGCGCGATCTCGCGCACCGATGTCCCGCCGTAGCCGGACTCAGCGAACACGTGGAACGCGGCATCGACGATGTCCGCCTTGGTGGCGCGTCCGGTCGCGTACCCGACCTTTGCGGAGCTCTTCGCCATGGTTCGCTCCCCTCTATGACGCCCCGCCGGTCATCATGCCGGTCCCCGGTGATGGGGTCTCACAGAGATGATGCACCACTTCGGTCTCAACTTCCACCAGGTGGTTGACAACTGTTCCTACAGGTACCTAATCTCTGCCTCATAGGCACTAGGAACAAGGAGGTTCCATGACCAATCCCTTGTCGGCTACGGGTTTTGTCCCGAGTCGGCTCACCCGCCGCTCACTCTTCGCGCTCACCGGGGGCGTCACCCTTGCGGGCCTCGCTGCTTGCACCGGCACCACCACCGCCCCCGCCGCGAGCGGTAGCGGGGCGGCGGCAGGTGGGCAGACAATCACGGTCGGCTCGGGCGCCTCGGACGACGTTCCCAAGCGTGCGTACCAGGCCGTGTTCGATGCGTACGCCAAGAAGTCGGGCAACGTTGTGAAGGTCAACACCGTCCCCCACAACGACTTCCAGAACAACATCAACAGCTACCTCCAGGGCAGCCCGGACATGGCGTTCACCTGGTTCGCCGGCTACCGGATGCGCTACTACGCAGCCAAGGGCCTCGCCACTCCCATGGACGACGCCTGGGCGGCTGTCGGCAGCAGCTTCAGCGACGGCCTTGCCAAGGCGTCCACGGGCGACGACGGCAAGAAGTACCTGATGCCCATGTACAACTACCCCTGGGGCTTCTTCTACCGGAAGAGCGTCTGGAGCGACAAGGGCTACACGGTTCCGACGACCTTCGACGCGCTCAAGACCCTCTGCGCCAAGATGAAGTCCGACGGCCTCATCCCGATCGCCTTCGCCGACAAGGACGGCTGGCCCGCAATGGGCACGTTCGACTACCTGAACATGCGTCTCAACGGCTACCAGTTCCACACCGACCTGTGTGCGCACAAAGAGTCATGGGACCAGAAGAAGGTCAAGGACGTGTTCGACAACTGGAAGGCGCTTCTGCCGTTCCAGGACCCGAATGCTCTGGGCGCCACCTGGCAGGAGGCAGCGAAGTCGCTGGGCGACAAGAAGTCCGGGATGTACCTGCTCGGTTCGTTCGTCACCCAGCAGTTCACCGACGCGGCCGTGCTGGCCGACATCGACTTCTTCCCGTTCCCGGCGATGGCCATGGAGGGGCAGGACTCCGTCGAGGCCCCGATCGACGGGATCATGCTGTCCAGCAAGGCCAAGGGCAGCGCCGGAGCCATGGACCTCATGAAGTTCCTCGGGACGCCGGGGGCGGAGGACACCTACTACTCGATCGACAACTCCAACCTGCCGGTCGTCAAGGGTGCGGACCTCTCGAAGCTCACGCCGCTGAACAAGAAGTGTGCGGACACCATCGCCGGCGCCAAGCACATCAGCCAGTTCTTCGACCGTGACGCTCTCCCGGCGATGGCGTCCAACGTGATGATCCCGGCACTCCAGGCCTTCGTGAAGGACGGCACCGTCGACACGGCCAACCTCGAGGCGCAGGCCAAGTCGCTGTACGCAACCCAGTAGGTCGACCGGGCGGCCACCTCATGACCACCACCGTGTCTGCAACTACGTCTCCCCCCGCGCGTGCTGAGCGCGCGGGGGGTACCCGCCGGAGCCATCTGCTCACGACGCCGGACAAGGTCACCCTCGTGGTGATGGCCGGCATCCCGACGCTGATCCAGTTCGTCCTGGTGTGGGCCCCGATGGTCCTCTCGATCATCCTGTCGTTCATGAAGTGGAACGGTTTGAGCCTGTCCGACATCAAGTCGACCGGCCTGAGCAACTACCAGTTCATCGTCAAGGACTACCCACCGTTCTGGCCGGCCGTCGCCCACAACATCATCTGGCTGCTGTTCCTGGCCTGCGTCGCGACCCCGCTGGGGCTCCTGCTGGCCGTGCTGCTGGACCAGGCCATCCGTGGGTCGCGGATCTACCAGAGCATCTTCTTCGTCCCGGTCATGCTGTCGCTGCCGTTGATCGGCATCATCTGGCAGCTCATGTACGCCCGCAACGAGGGCTTCATCAACAACATCACGGGCATCGCGAACACCCCCGCAGCCGTCGACTGGTTCGGGAACTCCTCGGTGAACCTCTGGGCCGCCCTGATCGCCGCGACGTGGCGTCATGCCGGCTACATCATGGTCCTGTACCTCGCAGGGCTGAAGGGCGTCGACCCTTCCCTGCGCGAAGCGGCCGCCGTGGACGGGGCGTCCGCAGGCCAGACGTTCTTCCGTGTCGTCTTCCCGGCGATGAAGCCCATCAACATCGTGGTCGTCGTCATCACGATCATCGAAGCCCTGCGGGCCTTCGACATCGTCTACATCATCAACCGCGGTACGAACGGCCTCGAGCTGATCGGCGCCTTGGTGGTGCAGAACCTCGTGGGCGAGGGGCAGGTGATCGGCATCGGCTCGGCCTTGGCCGTGATGCTGCTGGTCGTCTCCCTGGTGCCGATCACCATCTACCTCAGCCGCGTCTTCGGATCGGAGGACTGACGTGACCACCCAGACCCAGGTCGTCCCGTCGAAGAGCAGGCGGGCGTCAGCGGCTCCCGGGAACAAGCTGGGGCGGCCCCACTACGGCACCCACGTGTTCCTGCTGCTCATGGCGGTCATGTGGCTCATCCCGCTCGTGTGGTCGGTGTACACCGCCCTGCGTCCCTTCGCCGACACCAACAAGTACGGCTACTTCAGCGTGGGGGGCCACTACAGCCTCGACAACTTCGTGACCGCCTGGAACCAGGCCGGCATGGGGAAGTACCTGGTGAACTCGGCGATCATCACGGTCCCCACCGTGCTGCTGACCCTGCTCTTCGCGTCGCTGATGGCGTTCGCGGTGAGCCGGTTCAGCTGGCGGTTCAACATCACGCTCCTCATCGGGTTCACCGCCGGCAACCTTCTGCCCCCCCAGGTTCTCGCCGCGCCCCTCTACGCGATGTACAAGTTCACCGTGCTGCCGTTGTCGGTCTCCGACTCCGGGAACCTGCTGAACACGTACTACTCGGTCATCATGACGAACACGGCGTTCCAGATCGGCTTCTGCACCTTCGTGCTGAGCAACTACATGAAGGCACTGCCCAAGGAGCTCACCGAGGCGGCCCTCGTGGACGGGGCGTCGGTGTGGAGGCAGTACGCGGAGATCATCATGCCGCTGTGCCGTCCTGCGCTCGCCGCCATGGGAACCCTGGAAGTCATCTTCATCTACAACGACTTCTTCTGGCCCCTGCTGTTCATCCAGAGCGGTGACCGCCTGCCTGTGACGACCGGCATCAAGAACCTCCAGGGGGACTTCTTGAGCAACTACAACCTGATCGCAGCCGGTGCGGTGATCACCATCATTCCCACCCTGGTGATCTACCTCCTGCTGCAGCGCCAGTTCGTGGCCGGCCTCACCCTCGGAGCCACCAAGGCCTGACTGCCCTGACAAGGAGAGACACGTGTCCGCGATCCCACTCGGGGGCGGCGCGACAGACGAGGACGCCTATGCGCCCTGCGCCGGACGCGTCGTACGTCCCCGCGCTCACCTCTCGTCGGACGCCCCTCGCCTCGACCTGTGCGGCGAGTGGGACTTCGAGCTGGTCGGCGGCCCGTCGCGACGGTCCGGTCGCATGCCCGTCCCGTCTCACTGGGTCCTCGTCGGTAACGGAGAGTGGGGCCGTCCCGCCTACACCAACGTCCAGTTCCCGTTCCCCGTCGACCCGCCCTACGTGCCCGACGTCAACCCGACAGGGACCTACCGCCGAGAGTTCTCCCTGCCCCAGGCGTGGCTGCCGCCCTCGGGTCGGGTTCTGCTGCGCCTGCTGGGCGCAGAGTCCGAGGCTCGCGTGGTCGTGAACGACGTTCCCATCGGGATGACGCGTGGGTCGCGGCTGACCCGGGAGTTCGACCTGACCGGGGTGGTTCACGATGGGACGAACTCGATCGAGATCGTCGTGCGGCAGTGGTCGCCAGGGTCGTACCTCGAGGACCAGGACCAGTGGTGGCTTCCCGGGCTGTTCCGCGAGGTCGAGCTGCTCCTGCGCCCCGACAACGGCGTCGAGGACGTCTGGCTGGACGCCGACTACGATCCCGAGACGCGACGGGGCACCCTCGCGGTCGAGGTTGTCGCCTCAGGTGCCTCGGTACGGGTCAGCATCCCCGAGCTCGGGCTGGACGAGACCTTCGAGGCGGATGGGGGAGCGGTCACCCTCGACGCCGGGACCGTGGAGCCGTGGAGCGCGGAGTCGCCGCGACTGTACGACGCGACTGTGGCCACGGCGTCCGAGACCGTGACGCTGCGCGTCGGGTTCCGCCGGACGCAGATCGTGGATGGTACGTGGCTCGTGAACGGGCGCCGCCTCACGTGGTGGGGCGTCAACCGGCACGAGGTCCACCGCACGCGCGGACGCGTCTTCGACGAGGACTGGGTGCGCGCCGACCTGATGCTCATGAAGTCCTTCAACGTCAACGCCATCCGTACCTCGCACTACCCGCCACACCCTCGAGTGCTCGACCTGTGCGACGAGCTGGGGCTGTACGTGATGCTCGAGAACGACTACGAGTCACACGGCTTCGGGCTGGACGACTGGGGTGGTTCCCCGTCGACGGACCCACGCTGGCGCGAGGCGCTGCTCGACCGCATGCAGCGGACGGTCGAGCGCGACAAGAACCACGCCTGCGTGATCGCGTACAGCCTGGGCAACGAGGCGTACACGGGTGAGAACCTCGCCGCCATGGCCGAGTGGACCCGGCGTCGCGACCCGTCACGGCCGATCCACTACGAGGGCGACCACGAAGCCGCCTACACCGACGTGTACTCGCGGATGTACCCGACCGTCGACGAGGTGTCGATGGTCCTTGAGGGCTCCGGCCCGGTGGCCGCGCCGACGCATGCCGCGTCTCGCGTGTCGGCGGAGGACGCCGCCCGGATCCGTACGCGCCCCTACTTCCTGTGCGAGTACGCCCACGCGATGGGCACGGGTCCCGGAGGCATCAGCGGCTACGTGGACGCCATGCACCTCCCGCGCCATGCGGGCGGCTGCGTCTGGGAGTGGCGCGACCATGCGCTCGACCGGGTGCTCCCCGACGGGAGCATCGGACTCGGCTATGGAGGGGACTTCGGCGAGGCCGTGCACGACGGCACCTTCGTCTGCGACGGGCTGGTGTCGGCCGACTCCGAGCCGTCGGCCGGGCTCTTCGCGTGGGCGAACGCCGTGGCACCCGTGGTCGCGCGCCCGGACGCGTCCGGGCAGATCATCGTGACGTCGGACCTTCGCCAGGCGACGGCGTCAGGGCTCGTCGTGGCGTGGTCCGCCGGCATCGGCGGTGACGCGTACGGGGAAGTCGTGTTGCCCGATCTGGCGCCGGGAACGTCCGCAGTGGTGCGCCCCGAGGCGGACAGGACGGACGTCCTGACGGCCTGGGTGCTCGACCCGCTCGTACCCGGGATCGCACCCACGACACCGAAGTCCGTCGCCGCCGACGGGACACTGCTGCCCCCGGCTGTCGGAGAGACCGACAGGCTCGGTCGCCGCGTCGTCAGCGTCCGGCAGTACGTGGGGGAGGGGCCGTCGGTCTCGCTGACCGAGCCGGTGACAGCAGCGTCCGACAGGGACTCCCACGCCCTCACCATCGTTCGCGGTCTTCGGCCGACGTTGTTCCGTGCACCGACCGACAACGACCGTGGCGGTCGCCCCTCGGACGCCAACGTCTGGGCGGCCGCGCGTCTGGGGTTGCTGGAGCACCGGCTCGCGGCCGACCGGGACGGTCACCGGGTGTGGGTGAGCGGCGTCCCGTCCCGGCAGCGGCGGCTGACGACGTCCCTCGACTGGTCCACGGATGGGTCCGGGCTCGTCGTGACGGCGAGCTTCGAGTTCTCGGGCGACTGGCCGAACCTGCCCCGCATCGGGCTCACCGTGCCGCTGCCGGCAGCAGCCTGGGACGGCGCGCACGTCACCTGGGCCGGGCTGGGGCCTACCGAGAACTACTCCGACATGGCGGAGGGCGTGTGGCTCGGCACGTTCACCGCGGGCATCGGGGAGCTGTGGGGGCCGCAGATCAGGCCGCAGGAGTCGGGCCACCGCGGAGGGACCCGCGAGCTGCTCCTCGAGGCAGCGGACGGGCGGTTGCGGATCCGTACCGGCGGGAACGGACTGGGCTTCAGCCTCTGTCGCTGGACGCCGCAGGACCTGGACGCCGCCCCCCACGTCGAGGAGCTGCCCCCGTCCGACGTCTGGTGGCTGACCCTCGACGCGGCCCACGCGGGGATCGGCACCGCCTCCTGCGGCCCTGGCACCGACCCCCGGTTCGCGGTACGCCCCGAGACGACCCGGCTGGTCTTCGAGCTGGGCGGGGGGAGCTGACCGGCCGAGGCTCCTGGCCTCACAGCTAGATCTCGAGGTTTCCTCCGACGACGGCGGTGCGATCCGGGGGGAGGTGGAAAACCGTTGTGCGGTTGGGCTCGTTGGCGGAGAGCCACAGGAAGATGCGCCTGCGCCAGCTTGGCAGGGAGGGAACATCTCCGGCGCTGAGTCGCAGCGAGGACAGGAAGTAGTGCGCCTTCTCGGGGTCGAGATCCATCTCGGGATCCTTGCCCTTGGCCCATTCCAGGGCGGCGGGTACGAGCTGGCTGTCGTTGAAGCCGACCCGGTAGCTGATGTGAATGATCCCGTCGTCGATGTAGCCCAGGTCGTCGACGGTCGCGCGGTCGACGTGACGGATATGGGGCACGTTCGCGTTGACGATGCTGACGATGGCGATGTGCTCGTGCAGGACGTGGAAGTAGTCGACGGTCTGTCGAAGTGCCAAGGGAGTGGTGCTCGCGTTCGGATGGGGGAACACGGCCAGACCCGGGACCCTGGGGATGTGGCTGGTGCGGACCATCTCTATGAAGTCGGCGAGCGGCCCCTCGATCTGGCGCCGCTTCTGGTCGACGGACTCTTGCCCGCGCCGCCACGTCCACATCGTGGTGGCGCAGACGGAGGCGATCAGCAGCGGCAGCCAGCCGCCGTGCAGGATCTTCGCGAGATTCGCCGCCAGGAAGACGACTTCGATGCCCAAGATCAGCACCACGGCCAGAGCGATCTTCCAAGGCTTGACCCGCCAGACGAAGTAGGCCAGCACCAGGAACACGGTCATCTCGAGCAGCAGGGTGCCGGTGACTGCCAGGCCGTAGGCGCTGGCCAGGCCCTGAGAGGACTGGAACACGCCGATGAGCAGCACCACACCGACGTACAGGATCCAGTTGATGCCGCCGATGTAGACCTGGCCCCCCTCCTCCCTCGAGGTGTGCACGACGTTCAGCCGGGGCAGGAGCCCGGAGCGGCTGGCCTGTCGGGAGACCGAGAACGCGCCGGAGATCACCGCCTGGGAGGCGATCACGGTGGCGAGGGCCGCGAACACCACCAGCGGAATCTGGGCCCAGCCAGGCGCCAGGTGGAAGAACGGGTTGTCGATCGACGACGGTTCGCGCAGGATCAGCGCTCCCATACCGAGGTAGACGATCGTGAGCGCGGGAAACACCAGAGCGAACCAGGCGAGCCGGATCGGCGTACGGCCGAAGTGCCCCATGTCGGCGTACAAGGCCTCGACGCCGGTCACAGTGAGCACGATCGCTCCCATGGCGATGAAGGCAATGCCTGGGTGCGTGAGGGAGAACATGATGGCGTGGTGTGGCGACAGGGCGCCCAGGATCTCGGGGTCGGACGCGATCTGTGGCAGTCCGAGCAGTGCCAGCACCACGAACCACAGGGCCATCACCGGGCCGAAGAAGCGGCCGACTGCACCCGTACCGAACCTCTGCACTGCGAACAGGCCGGTCAGGATGAACAGCGAGATCGGAAGCACCAGAGGCTGAAACCCCTTGTTGACCACCGTCGTGCCCTCGATGGCAGACATCACCGAGATGGCCGGGGTGATGATGCTGTCCCCGTAGAACAAGGACGCCCCGACGATCCCCATCACCAGGGACGCGGCCACAAGTCGGGGCCGGCCAGCCAGCTTGGAGCGAAGAAGGGCGACCAGGGACAAGATCCCGCCCTCGCCGTCGTTGTCGGCCCGCAGGATCAAGAACGCGTAGCCGTACGACACGACGATGGTGATCGACCAGAATGCCATCGAGATCACACCGAAGACGTCTCCGCGCGTCGGCTGGACCGAGTTGTGTTGGGCACTGAACACGGTTTGCAGCGCGTACAGGGGACTCGTCCCGATGTCGCCGAAGACCACACCCAAAGCCGACAACGCCAGGCCCGCAACCGGTGTGACCCTCGCAGGCGCGGCAAGACGCTCCTTCTGCAGGACTTCGTGTGGTCCCATCCGCGACTCCTGAGTTGGTCCGAAGGCAAGGCTGCGAGTCCGGGGGACCGGACCTGCTCTCCAGTACCCCCGGCGCGTTCCCTGACACCTGACACGCTTTCTGCGTTGAGGACCTCGTGGATGGGTACGGGTCGAAGGTGGGAGTAGAGCGTCCGGGCGCAGAGGAATGGGTGCCACCGGGAGCAGGTGTCCCTGGCCTGCGGGCCGCCGTGCCGCACTGCCGTGGGTGTGAGCTGTGGGAGCCGGCCACCCAAGCCGTCTTCTCCTCCGGTCCGGCAGATGCACGCCTGATGCTCGTCGGTGAACAACCCGGCGACCAGGAGGACCGCAAGGGCGCCCCGTTCGTCGGTCCGGCAGGACGCCTCCTCGTCGAGGCCCTCGAGCAGGCAGATATCGACCCCGCGACGGTCTACCTGACCAACGCCGTCAAGCACTTCCGCTTCACCACCCGGGGCAAGCGGCGGATCCACGAGAAGCCGGGCGCTGGACACGTGGATGCGTGCCGGCCCTGGCTGGCCGCCGAGCTGCGGGTGGTCCGACCGCAGCTCGTGGTCTGCCTGGGGGCGACGGCCGCCCGCGCGGTGCTCGCCGACGATGTCAAGGTGACCGCCGTGCGCGGCCTGGTGCGCCCGCTGGTCCCGTACGGCGGACTGGTGATGGTCACCGTGCACCCGTCGGCGGTCCTGCGGCTGCGCGGACGGGACGGGTGGCAGGAGGCCTTCGACGCCTTCGTCGAGGACCTGCGCACGGCTGACAGAGCCGTCAGGTCGTGATCCATAGGTCCCAGGAAGACGGGTTCGTCTCGATGCATCGCGTGGCCCGGCCCATCACTCGCGCGGGGGCGTCGTCTGAGCGGAGGTCGGGGGCGAAACCGTCCAGGTTGTCCGCCTTCAGCACGACCGCTCGCAGCGGGAACTGCCTACCCGTCGCGCCTGCTTCGACTGCCGTCACCGCGACGTCTCCGATCTGAAGCTCTCCGCTGACCAAGGGCTGACCGGCCAGCCGAGAAAGGCTTGCCAGCCCAGCGCAATCGAGATCGAACACCAGCCCGGAGATCGCTCGCACGCCATTCGCGTGCCGGGTCCTCGTCGCGGGGATCGGTTTCGACTCATCAAAGGCAGTCAGCCACACGAACGTCCCGGGCACCACAGGCCGGGCGAAGTTCAGATAATGCCAACCCGGCGCCTCCGATCCGGTTCCGGCCCGGTAGGGCACGTGCAACCGGTACGGCCCGAGCGTGGCGAAGTCTCGTTCGTACGCATCGAATGCGGCCGGCGAACCCCCGTCGACCACCAGTGAGATGCCGGGGCAGTAGGGCTCCATCCCTGGCGGCACGAATGACTCGTAGTCTGGCTGATCGGTGACTTCGACCAGCTCCAGCGATGGGCCAACCGGGAAGTCAAGGAAATGACAGACCTGCGACCCCATGTAGGTCGATGCCTCTGGGCGGAAGACGAAGCCCAACGCTTCCAGCCTTGCCAACTGCGAACGGTCGAACCCGTGCCCATAGATGTTCCCGATGGTCAGCATGGGGCACACGACCAGACCCACAAGCGGGGACGCGTCATGTCAGGCCGGTCCCGCAGCACGGTGATGGGCGCCGAGATCGCGGCGAGTTGGGCGCTCGCGCGGCTGGTCAGGCCCACGAGTGCCAGGAGGACCACTATCGCGGCGGCAAGCCACGGGACAGGGAGGGCGACCGCGAGGGGCGCGATGCAGCGGGGATCAAGCAGGACGGGCGTTGTCGACAACTTGGCTCATCTTCTTCAGCTGGTCGATGGGGAGCCGCAGACTGCGACGCGCCGGATGCTCCAGCGGCCGACCGATCCGCAGCACGATAGCGGGGCGCTCCCCCGGGTGGACGGGGAAGATCGCATGGAAGGGCTCACGGTGGCGTGCCATGGTCTCGGCGAAGTGTGCCGTGAAGCCGTCGGGTTCGACGTCGAGCTTTGTCAGGTACTGAGGAAGCACCCCGTGTGGCTGCACGGCCAGGCCGCGGGCGGTCGCCTCGAGCCAGAGCCGTTCCATGGCGCGGCCAGCCTGCACATAGTCCGCTGCTCCGGACCCGCACGCGGTGACGAGGCAGACGGCGCCCGCGGCGCGGAGCTTCGCGGCGAGCTGGCGGGCGACGAGCCGGCCGATGCCGAGGCGGCTCACGACCTTCATCACCCGCGCGTGCCGCAGCAGCCGGGCCACGCGAACCAGGGAGACCGGGATGCCGAGGCTTGCGAAGTCCAGCCCGAACCGTGTCTCCTCGAGCTCACGACGGTCGAACCGGAGGATGTCGAACAGCTCGTCGTGCAGCGGCCGGTGCTCCAGCCGGATGTAGGTGGAGCGGGCGTCCATCGACGCCATCACCTCGAGGGCTGCTGCCCCGCCTGCCCAGTGCAGGCCGGCTTCCAGGTCCGCGATGGCTCGGGTGAGCTCGTCGATCGTCGTCCCGTCGAGTGGCGTCGTTTCGTACGGCCCCCGGTTCGTCTCGCGGCGCTCGACCCACTCGGCCAACCGGCCCCCAGCGCCGCCGGGAGCCAGGCGCACGGTGACGGGAGTCGCGGCCAGACTCGCGACCTCGACTTCCGACCCCTGCGCTGTGCGCAGGGCATCGTCCTCGACCAGGGCGCTGAGCCCCTCCCGTCCCGCCGCGACCACGAGGTTCTCCACCGCGGCGCCCAACCCGACCCAGGCGAACATCTGGTTCACATCGGTCGGGAGGACCCGTGCCGGTTCGAGGTGGACCTCGACCGCGTCACCCCTCCTCGCGAAGGCCCAGGCCTGCATGTTGTCGGCCGAAGGAGCCCGGGAGGCGGCAACCACCAGCCGGTCGAAGACTTCCGGAGAGATCACGAGTGAGCCTTCCCACTGGGGATGTCGGACCTGGGCCAGGTCGAGGTCCGTACGCGGTCGAAGGTCTCCAGCGCGCGCCGCAGGGTGTCTTCGGTGTGCGTGGCCATGAGGCTCACCCGCAGGAGCTCCTCGCCCTTCGGCACGGCAGGGTGGGTGACGGGGTTCACGAACACGCCGTTGGCCAGGAGCTGCTGGTATGCGGCCAGCGCGAGGAGCTCGTTCCCGCAGGCGATCGGCAGGATGGCGTTGCCTTGGTCGCGGACCCGGTAGCCGAGCTCGCGCAGCCCCTCGGACAGGAACCGTGCGTTCGCCAGAAGCGTGAGGCGACGTCCCGGTTCCTGCTCGATGATGTCCAGGGCACAGATCGCCGCGGCGACCGAGGCCGGCGGCAGGCTCGCGGAGAACAGGTGCGAGCGGGCCGTGTGACGAAGGGTGTCGATCACCTTGCGGTCCCCGCTGACGAAGCCCCCGATAGAGGCCAACGACTTGCTCAACGTGCCCATCAGCAGGTCGACCTCGTCCAACAGCCCGTACAGCTCGGCCACGCCGCGGCCACCCGGTCCCAGCACCCCGATCGCGTGCGACTCGTCCAGCAGCAGGCGGGCATGGTGCGAGCGCACGAGCTGGACGATCGTCGGCAGGTCGACGACTGTCCCCTCCATGCTGAACAGCGAGTCGGTGATCACCAGGGTCCGCCTCGGCGCTGTCCGCTCGAGCTCTGCAGCCAGAGAGCAGGTGTCGGCGTGCCGGTACGTCACGATCGTGGCTCGCGCCAACCGGGCACCGTCGATCAGGCTGGCGTGGCAGCGCTCGTCCATCAGCACCACATCGCCCTCGCGCATCAGGGCGGACACGACGCCCACGTTCGTCTGGTAGCCGGTGGAGAACAGCAGAGCGTCGTCCTTCTCGGTGAACCGGGCTAGTCGGCGCGCGAGCTCCACATGCACGTCGAGGGTGCCGTTGAACATCGGGGAGCCCGAGCAGCCGCTCCCGTAGCGTTCGACC
>JACRAA010000403.1 GCA_016213595.1 Actinomycetota bacterium
GGTCATGACGCTCCTTGTCATCGGCCCGTTGCGGACCTATTGTCACCCCAACCGATCCGTCATCGGAGGGTCCAGATCCCCCGAGCCGGGACCGGTCCACGAGGGACTGCACATGGCGGCTCACGAGGCTTTCCGCGACGATCGGGTGCTGAGCGACGATCGGGTGCTGAGCACCACGAAGGCCCTGTCCGCGTTCATCGCACCCTTCCTCATCGTGGCCTTCGTCGTCCTGTACGTGTTCCCCTCGGAGACGGGCCGCCTGTTCGCGTGGACGATCCGCCCGACCATGACGCCGATGGTCCTGGCGTCGGCGTACCTCGGCGGGTTCTACTTCTTCGTCAGGGCGCTGTGGACCTCGCGGTGGGCGGCGCTGCGGCTCGGCCTGCAGTCCGTCGGCCTGTTCGCCACGCTGCTCGGCGTGGCCACCATCATCCACTGGGACCGCTTCAACCATCGGCACGTGGCGTTCTGGCTCTGGGCCGGTCTGTACTTCGTCGCGCCCGTCCTCGTGGCCCTCGCCTACCTGGCGAACCGTCGTCACGGCCGGCCGCCTCTGCCCGAGGAGCTGCGGCTGGGGCCCGTCAGCCGGTGGGTCGTCGGAGTCATGGGAGTGGCGGCGGTGGGAACGGGCCTCACCATGTTCCTGGCCCCCGCCGCGATGATCCCGCTCTGGCCGTGGTCGCTCACGCCTCTGACCTGCCGAGTGGTCGGCGCGATCTTCTGCCTGGGCCTCGCCGGCATCGGCACCTTCGTCGACCCGCGCTGGGTCGCCATCCGGCTCATGGTCCAGGTGGAGGCCCTCATGGTCCTGCTGATGCTCCTCGCAGCAGTCCGCGCGTGGGGAGAGCTGCTGCCCGGCCGGCCGTTCTCCTGGCTCATGCTCCTCGGGTTCGCCGGGCTCCTCGTCGGGTCGGCCTACCTCTGGTACGCGTACGAGGTCGCCCCACGGAGATCCCCCGTACAGCCGAGCGAGGCCCGTGCCTGACGCACAGCGCCAGGTACGTGCACGAGCGACCGCTCGGACGAGCGGAACTGTGCCCCTGACCACGCGCGCGCTAGCGTCAGGTCCAGGCCGTGCCGTGAGGGGGAGAGATGGCGCACTATCGGATCAGGCGCACGCGACGACGGGTCAACCCCGTTCTCGACGAGTCCTCACGCCTGCGCGAGTTCTACGCCCATCCCGTGGGTCGCGACGTCATCGACAAGCTGCTGCACCAGCAGGGCCACAGCAACCGCTGGGTCGACAACCCGGTCGTCGGTCGGCTGAGGCTCCGTACGGTCAGCCGTCTCTCACGGCTCTTCACGCGTCACGACCTCGTCCCGACGCTGCTGGCGCTCCTCAACGCGGAGCCTGACGCCCCGGAACCGGGATCAGGCCCGCGGGAGACGACCTGGTGGAAGGAGGCCGTCTTCTACCAGATCTTTCCGCGCAGCTTCGCCGACTCGAACGGCGACGGCATCGGCGACCTGGGTGGCCTGCTCGACCACCTCGACGACCTCCAGGGCCTTGGCGTCGACTGCCTCTGGCTCACCCCCATCTACGACTCCCCGAACGAGGACGGCGGCTACGACGTCCGCGACTACCGGGCGGTCATGACCGAGATGGGCACCCTCGACCAGGTCGACGCGCTCATCGCCGAGTGTCACGCCCGAGGGATGCGGATCATCCTCGACCTCGTCGTCAACCACACCTCCGACCAGCACGTCTGGTTCCAGCGTGCCCTCGCCGACCCGGACGGCCCGTACGGCGACTACTACTTCCTGCTGCCCCCTGACCCGGAGGACCCGGAGCGGCCGCCGAACAACTGGCGGTCGGCGTTCTCCGGTCCGGCCTGGCGGTGGCTGCCCGAGATCCAGCGGTGGGTGCTCCACCTGTTCGCGCCGAGCCAGCCCGACCTGAACTGGGAGAACCACCGGGTCCGTGACGAGGTCATCGACCTGTGCCGGTGGTGGTTCGACCGCGGCATCGACGGGTTCCGCATGGACGTCATCAACTTCATCTCCAAGACCCCGGGGCTGCCCGACGGCCACGACCTCATCGGCGACATGGTCGAGGTGGCGGGCGTGGAGCACTACTTCTACGGGCCCCGGCTCCATGAGTTCCTGCGAGAGCTCCGCGACCGGGCGTTCGACCCGCCCGGCGCGCGGGAGCCGAAGCTGATGGTGGGCGAGACGCCGGGCGTCGGCGTAGAGACGGGGCGGCTCCTCACCGGTGCCGACCGCGGCGAGCTGGACCTCATCTTCAGCTTCGACCACCTCGAGTCGGGCTCGCACTCGCGCTACGACGACTACCGCTACGACCTGGAGTTCTACAAGCGCTACCTCGTCGACTACCAGTCGCGCCTCGGCAGCAACGACTGGCTGACGCTGTTCTTCGAGAACCACGACAACCCGCGCATGATCAGCAAGGTCAACCCGGACCCGCAGCACCGGGTCGCGCTCGGCAAGCTGCTGGGGACACTGCTCCTCACGATGCGCGGGACCCCGTTCCTGTACCAGGGGCAGGAGCTCGCCGCGGTGAACCAGCCCTTCGAGAGCCTGGAGGAGCTGCAGGACGTCGAGTCGCTCAACCGTTTCCGTACCCTCGTCGAGGCCGGCGTGTCCGAGGCCGAGGCCCTGGGCCAGGTGCTGACCAGCTCCCGCGACCACTCACGGATCCCCATGCCCTGGGACTCCGGGCCGGGCGCAGGCTTCACGACGGGGACCCCCTGGCTGGCGGGCCGCGAGGACCCGGGCTTCAGCGTCGCCGAGCAGGACAGGGACCCGCGATCCGTGCTCAACCACTACCGCCGCCTGCTGAGGCTGCGGCACGCGTCGCCGGCGCTGCGCTTCGGCGAGGTCGACGTCGTGGACGCCGAGCGGTCGGGCTACTTCGCGTGGTTCCGTACGGCTGACCACGAGCGCTGGTTCGTACAGCTCAACCTCACCGACGCGCCGCTCGAGGTCCCCGCCGTCGACGCAGCGGCGGAGCTGGTGCTCGGCAGCCACGAGAGCCCCGACCCGGCGGCCCTGGCGCCCTACGAGTCCCGTCTGTACCGCTGGCGCGCCACGGACAACCTGGACTCCCAGCGGGACTGACCCTCGGCGCAGGACTGACCCTTGGCCGACGAGCCGACGATCAGGCCAAGGACATCCCGGTGACACCGGAGAGCGCCTCGAGGAGCTGGTCCTGGAACTGCTCGTCCCCTACTGCCGGGTGAGGCTCGACGCGCCGCTGGTGGCGCCAGTAGCCGCCGGTGGTGAGCGCCGCGGGATCCGTGCTGGTCGCGAGCCACTCCTGGGTCAGGTGGCCGAGACGCAGGTCGTCGGGCGCATTCGGGCCGCCCATCCGTGTGGGGACCCACCCCGGGTCGACCGCGTTGCTCAGCACGTCGGGCCACAGGCGCGCGACGGCAGCGCTGAGCGCGGTGACGAACAGCTTGCTGTCGGAGTACGACGCCGTGGCGCGCCGGCCGGACCAGTCCAGGCCGGACAGGCGGGTGCTGCCGCCGCGATGCATCCCGCTGCTGAGGTACACGAGCCGGCCCGGACGCTGCAGGGAGGCGGTCAGCACGTACGGCGCGACCACGTTGACGGGCAGGATCGAACTGCCCTCGTTCACGCCGGCGTTGTGGATCACGGCATCCATCCGGCCGAGGTTGTTCACCTGGTCCGCCAGCGCCACGACCTGCTCCAGCTCCGCGAGGTCGCCGACGACGACCTGCGCGCCTGCGTCCACCGGCTCGGCGACACCATCCAGGCGGTCGCGGTTCCGTACGTGGACGACGACGTCGTGCCCCGCCTTCTGAAGCTCGATGGCGGCCGCGAGGCCCAGTCCGTCAGCAGATCCGGTCACGAGTACGCGCATGCGGGCCATCCTTCCACC
>JACRAA010000396.1 GCA_016213595.1 Actinomycetota bacterium
CCGCCCGGGCGGCGGCGATGCCGACGACGGGCGGGAGCTGGTCGTAGGAGACGCGGATCCGCGCGACGGCGTCCTCGGCGACGTAGCGGTCGACGGCGACCACGAAGGCGATGGCCTCGCCGACGTAGTTCACCTCGTCCTTCGCCAGGGCGTACTGCGTGCGGCCATGGGTCAGGGTCGGGTGCGGGATGAGCAGCGGCAGCGGCTCGGCCATCGCATCGGCGAGGTCGTCGTAGGTCCAGACGGCGAGCACGCCCTCGACGTCGAGCACGTCGGTGACGTCGATGTCGGTGATCCGCGCGTGCGCGTGCGGCGAGCGCAGCACGGCCGCGTGCAGCAGGCGCGGGTCGTCGGTGAGCAGGTCGTCGACGTAGCGGCCCTGGCCGCGCAGGACGCGCTGGTCCTCGACGCGCGGGACCTTGGTGCCGAACAGCTTGGTCGTCACTGGGCTTCCTTCTTCGGCAGCTCCCGCTCGATCTCCGCAGCGCGCAGGACCGACTTCACGATGTTCTGGTAGCCCGTGCAGCGACAGAGGTTGCCGGCGATCATCTCCCGCGCCTCGTCCTCGGTGGGGTCGGGATTGTCCTTCAGACCGGCGGTGATCGTGGTGAGGAAGCCGGGCGTGCAGAAGCCGCACTGGAGGCCGTGGCAGTCGGAGAACGCCTGCTGCACGGGACTCAGTCGTCCCTCGGGGGTTCCGTCAGCCTCGGTCAGGCCCTCCACGGTCGTGATCTCGGCGTCGACCGCCGACACCGCGAACATCAGGCACGAGCGCACCGGCGCACCGTCGACGAGGACGGTGCACGCACCGCAGACGCCGTGCTCGCAACCGACGTGCGTGCCGGTGAGCCCGCAGTCGTGGCGCAGCGCGTCGGACAGCAGCCGACGGGCCGGCACCTGCACCTCGTGCACGGAACCGTTGACGTGCAGGCGGACGTCGTGGAGCTGCTCGCTCATGTGTTCCTCTCCCGGGCGTGGTGCACGGCGTCGGCGAGGACGCGGGGGGTGAGCACCTTGACCAGGTGCGCACGGTAGGCGGCGGTGGCGTGGATGTCGGCGGCGGGATCGAGCGCGGCGAGCGCCCTGCCCGCGGGGTCGTCGAGCGCGTCCGTGACGTCGACGACGACCGGGACGTCGCTGACCGAGACGAAGCCGAGACGCGCCCGGGAGACCTCGCCCCCGTCGGTCTCGACGAGGGCGGCCACGCCGACGAGCGCGTAGTCGCCGTGGCGGCGCGCGATCTCCTGGAAGGCGACGCCCGCACCCTCGGGGAGGGCCGGGAAGAACGCCTCCACGGCGATCTCGTCGTGGGCGAGGGTGGACTCGAGTGGTCCGGCGAACAGCTCCCCCGCCGGGACCGTACGACGTCCGCGCACCGACGCGACGTCCACGGATCCCTCCAGCAGCCGGAGCACCATGGGCATCTCGGCCGCGGCGTCGGCGTGCACGATCGAGCCGACGGTGGTGCCGCGGTTGCGGATCGTCGGGTGCGCCACGTGCGACAGCGCCATCGCGAGCAGCGGCTGGACCTGTGCCGCCTCGGTCGACGCGAGGACGTGGGCGTGCCGGGCGAGGGCCCCGATCCGGACCCCGGCGGCGTCCCCGTCCGATGAGCAGCGGACGTGGCCGAGGCCGGGCAGGGCGTTGATGTCGACGAGCATCGACGGCGCTGCCAGCCGCATGGACAGCAGCGGCACGAGGGACTGGCCGCCGGCCAGCACCTTCGCCCCCGGCTCCTCCGCGAGGGCCGCGAGGGCTTCCTCGAGGGTGGCGGGACGCCGGAAGGCGAAGGGTGCTGGCTTCACGGGCTACTTCGTCTCGTCAGGGTGTTCGTGGTCGTGCGTGTGGCCGTGGTCGTGGTCGTGGGTGTGACCGGTGGTCCGGTGCGCACCCGCGTCGCCGACCGCGATCACGGCTCCGGCGTCGTGGTCGGTGCCGGCGGCCCGGGCCACGACCCTCGCGAGGTGGTAGCCGAACACGATGATCAGCGTGCCCATCGCGATGCCGCCGAGCGGGAAGTCGGAGGTGATGTTGAAGAAGGCGTTGTCGGCCAGGCCGATGCCCATCGTCAGTCCGGCTGCCACGGGGACAAGGTTGACAGGGTTGCCGAAATCGACCTTGTTCTCCACCCAGATCTTCGCCCCGAGCAGCCCGATCATCCCGTAGAGCACGAGGGTGATCCCGCCGAGGACGCCGCTGGGCGTCGTCGCGACGAGCGCGCCGAACTTGGGCACGAAGCCGAACAGGATCGCGACGCCCGCGGCGACGAAGTAGGCCGCCGTCGAGTAGACCCTCGTGGCCGCCATGACCCCGATGTTCTCGGCGTACGTCGTGGTGGGCGACCCACCGACGAAGGAGGCGATCGTGGTGCCGACGCCGTCGGCGGCGACGGCCTTGCCCATCACGGGGTCGAGGTCCTGCCCGGTCATGCCGGAGACGGCCTTCACGTGGCCCATGTTCTCCGCGACGAGCGCGATCACCGCCGGGAGGGCGAGCAGGGTGAAGGTCAGGGACAGGCTCGGCAGGTGCCAGCCGACCAGCGCGTAGCTCTCACCGCCCGAGAAGGGGCTCTGGTTGCCGACGAGACCCTCGGCCGTGTGCGGCGGGAACCCCAGCCAGTCGGCGGCCTTGACGTTGGTCCAGTCGACGCGGTCGCCCTCGACCCCACCGACGCCGATGGCGTCGAAGACCAGCGAGAGGACGAAGCCGAAGATGAGGCCGAGGAAGATCGCGATGCGACCGAAGAAGCCCTTGAGGCCGACGGCCATGAGGACCACGGCGAACATCGTGAGCAGCGCGACCCAGCGGTCGGCGGGCATGTAGATGCCGGTGGCGACGCGGCAGAGGTTGAAGCCGATGAGCATGACCACGGCGCCGGTGACGACGGGCGGCAGGAGGTTGTTGACGAAGCCGGGACCGGCGAAGTGGATCGCCACGCCGACCAGCGCGAGGACGATGCCGGAGACCATGATCGCGCCGGTGACGTCGGCCGGGCCGCCGCCCTGGGCGTAGATCGCCGCCGCGCCACCCACGAAGGAGGCGCTGGTGCCGAGGTAGCTCGGCACCTTGCCCTTGACGATCAGCAGGAAGCAGATCGTCGCGATGCCGCTCATCATGATCGCGAGGTTGGCGTTCAACCCCATGACGATCGGGAAGACGAAGGTGGCGCCGAACATCGCCACGACGTGCTGGGCACCCAGACCGACGGTCTTGCCCCAGGCCAACCTCTGGTGCGGCGCGACCGCCTCACCCGGGCCGGGATCGACCACGTCCCACTTGAACATCGACATGTGCAGGCCTCCAGATTCGCCAGGGGTGGATACCCGAGAAGCCACAAACTAGTGCGCTACATCTCACACCCTCACTGGCGAGATCTGCCGAAGGAACGCCGGTCCCGATGACAACTTCTTGGGCTGTGGGGGCGACTTCCCAGCCCTCACTAGCCTGCGTGCATGGCCACGCCCCTCACCGTCGACGACTGGCCCCCGCCGCCGATCCGCACGTCGCGGCTGGTCCTGCGCCCGCCCGAGGCCCGCGACCGGGCGGCCTTCCTCGACCTGGGCACCGACGACGCGGTCAACCGCCACCTCGGGGGCGGTCGCGACCG
>JACRAA010000406.1 GCA_016213595.1 Actinomycetota bacterium
CCGCTGTTCGTCGCCGAGCGCCTGAAGCGACGCCTCGCTCCCCCGCCGCCCGGCGACACCCGGCTCCCCCGGGTCTCCGCGCGCGCGGACCGCGTGCTGATGGGGCTGTGCCGGGGGGACGCGCGGGTGTTGCGCCGCCGCGACCTGCCCTACGGCTCGTCGGTGCTGCTGGTCGCGGTCAAGCCCGGCCGACCCGGACAGCCCGACCGAGCCTGAGCGAGCGCCACGCCACGACCGCGAGAGCGAGCGCGGCGACGACCTCGGTGACGAGGAAGACCGCCGCCGTCCGCGGGACCGGCGACAGGCCGGCGAACGCCACCATCGCAACGGCCCCGGTGCCGACGGCTACCGCCCACGCGCCCGCCACCCTGAGCGGCCGGTCGCCCGCGAGGGCGGCCACCATCAGGACCACGTTGGCGACCGCCAGCGTGCACCCGGCCGCGACCAGGGCGGCGACCTCCGGACCCACGACCACGGTGCTGCCGAAGACCAGTCGCAGCAGCCACGGCCCGAGCACCGCACCGAACACCCCGGCCAGCGGGACCGCGACGACCGTGAGGACGATGAGGCCTCGCGCCAGGGCGCGCAGCCGGTCGACGGCACCTGAGACGACGTAGGTCGTGACGCGCTCGGTCAGCTGCGGGAGCGTGCCGAGGACGACCATGTAGGGCGCGCGGAAGAGCGCCAGCGCGGCGAACATCGCGGTCACCTCGGCGGCCGAGCCGCCCAGCAGCGCCAGCAGGACGGCGCCCCCGGTGAGCACGCCCTGCGCGACGGACTGCCCGCTCGAGGCCCCGCCGAGGAAGGCGAAGGCGCTGGTCTCGCCACCCTCACCCGAGCCGCGGAAACGCCACGCGGACGGCCACAGCGCGACCAGCCCGCCCGCGACGAGGGCCAGTCCGTGGAGCTCCGGGTCGTGCACGTCGGCGACGAGGAGGGCGCCGACGAGGACGCAGCGCAGCGCGTTCTCGGCGACCAGGCTGACGGCGACCGCGCCGAAGCGGCCGCGACCCGCGAGGCCCCCTCGCGTCACTCCCACGGCCGCGCAGCCCAGCGTCACCAGCACCACGAGCACGGGGAACCACACGTCGTCGCTGTGGAAGAGGCGCTCGCGAAGCAGCCAGGCGACGATCCCGAGGGCCAGCGCGACGGCGACCACGGTCCCGGCCACCCGTGCGGCCGCCCGGCGTACGTCTCCCTCGTGTCCGGCGACGACGCTGCGGGTGATCCAGTGCTGGAGCGGGAAGGTGACGGCCGCGGCGGCGAAGGTCCACTGCGTCCACAGCACCGACACCGGTGCCGCCACCTCGGCACCGAGACCCCGGGTGACCAGCGCGAAGAGCAGGTAGGCCAGCAGTCCGCTGACCACGGATCCGGCGGCGAGCAGCGCCGGGGCGCGGCGGGTCACTCCGGGTCGTCTTCCAGCACGGCGAACGGGTCGGCGGGGTCGTAGTCGGCGGCCTCGCGCAGCCGCGCGATCGTCTCCGCGCCGAGGTCGGCGCGGGCGTACCACTCCCACTGCGGCGCCCGGCCCACGAAGACGTAGTCGGGCATCAGCGCGCGCCGCCACGTGAGCGACACGGTCTCGCCGGTGGAGATCAGGTCAGGTCGGTCGGCGACGAGGTCGCGCTTGAAGCCGTCGTAGCCGCCCGGCCAGGTGTCCTCCATGTAGTCCTGGAGGCCGCTGCGGAACATCTGGTAGCGCGTCGGGTTCGTGCGGCCGCTCAGCACGAGCGGCTGCGGGCCCTCGACCGAGGTGATCGTGGCGTCCTCCGGGAGCTGCGCCAGCACCGCATGGGTGGCCTCGCGCTGGAGGCCGAGGGTGTCGTCACGGGTGGTGAGCGAGTAGTGCAGGGCCAGCGCCAGGCACGCGGCGGCCGCCACGGCCGCGACCGCCCACTGCGGACGTGGAGCGAGACGGCGTACGACGACGGCGGTGGCCGCGCCCAGCCCGAGGGCGGCGAACGGCAGGAGCGGGAACAGGTCGGCCCAGGAGTCGTACTCCTTCGTGATCCACCACAGCCCCGCGAGGAGCCCGGCTGTCATGGCCGGGAGCACCTCGAGCGCGGGGAACGCGCGGCGTGCGCGGGGCACGACGGCGGCAAGGGTCACCAGCCCGAGCGCGGCGGCGCCGCCGACCAGCAGCCAGACGGTGACGCCGTAGGCCTCCTGCAGTCCCAGCCAGACCTGGTCGAGGTCGTCGGCGACCGGGTCGGGCACGGTGTAGTCGCGGTTGATCACGTAGAACGCGTCCCACGCCTCCCGCAGCGAGCCGGCCAGCGCGAACCACGTCGCGAGGACGGCCACCGGTGCCAGTCCGCCGAGGGCCACCCGGAGGGAGGCCTTGGCCCGGCCGGCCACGCGAGGGGAGGCGACCATCAGCACCGCCACGGCGACGGCGGCGAAGGTGCTGAAGAACGCGGTCTGCAGGCACAGCGTCGCCAGGCTGGTGAAGACGCCGGCGGTGAACCACCTGCGCCGGGTGACCGCCCAGAGCGCGACGATGACGAAGAGGGTCATCGGGGTCTTCTCGCGCGGGCCGTCGGAGGCGTACTGGATGAAGCCGTGGAACGACAGCAGTGCGCTCGCGGCGACGAGGCCGGCAGCGCGGGAGTCGAAGAGGTCGCGAGAGAGCAGGTAGACCATGCAGACCGCCGCGGTCGCCATCAGCATGAAGACCACCCGCATCGTCACCAGCTCGTCGAGCCCGCCCACGCGAGCGACGAGCGCGCCGACACCCGGCAGCGCGTGGGCCAGCGGGCCCGCGCGGTTCAGGACGCCGAGGTAGGGGGGCACTCCGTCCGCGACCTGCTGGCCGGCGTAGCTGTAGATGCCGAGGTCGCGGGTGAGGGCACCGTGGAAGCCGTGCAGCGTGTAGACGACGACGGAGATGATCCCGACGAGCGGCACGAGGGGGTCGCGACGGATCACCTCGGGCACGACGTCACCCTACGGACCAGGCCGCTCGAAAAAACTTCTAGGGTCGGTGTCGAAGCAGTCCCGAGCCGTTCGACGTACGTGCGAGAGAGCAACCCACACCCACCAGCAACAGGAGCGATCGCAATGCCGCGTTTCATGGGATTCGTCAGGATGGAAGAGAACATCGGGATGCCCCCGCAGTCGTTGTTCGAGGCAATGGACAGCTACATCGGTGAGCGGGCGGCCAACGGCGTCTTCCTCGACGGGGCGGGCTCTACGGCACAGAGGACGCGGTGAACTTCGTCGTCCGCCAGGGCGAGGTCACCCGCGTCGACGGCCCCTACGCCGAGGCCAAGGAATGTCGACGCCTACATCGCGCAGCTGCCCGACTGGCAGCAGGAGATCTGCACGGAGCTGCGCGAGCTCGTCTGGCAGACCGACCCCGAGATCGAGGAGACGATCAAACGGACGGTGCAGCCCGACGAGATCAACCGTGACGCGATCATCGGGATCCTGTCCGAGATCGTCGACCACAACCAGCGAGTTGGCTGGCGGAAGCTGGTTCGGTCGTAGGCGAGGTGAGGCCTGACGTCCCGCCATAGGCTCACTGCCGTGCCCGACGACCAGGACTACGCCGATCTTGCGGCGTTGCTCGCGCGACCGGAGCAGTGGACTTCGGTGGAGGCGGATCGGGCGCGATCGATCCGAGACCACCAAGCACGCACGGTGGAGTCGTACGACCAGCGAGATCCGCGTTGGGTGGCCGCAATACGAGCAGTCGCGGCGCAGCTTGACCACCCACTGGCGAGGTGGGAGGCGGCCCAGGAGCCATGGCGTCAGTGACACATGGTCAGCTGCTGAGCGGCGAAACCTTGCGCAGGGCTCGTCGTGAGGACTTCGCACCGGACTTCGCCACTGCCGCGATGCCCTGGCTCAGCAGCGTCAGTCCGGCACCGACCAGCCAGACATCCTTGGCCACGGCCGTGCCCTCCTGGCTCGGGCGGACACCGTCGTCCAGCGTCATGGACGGCGTCTTCAGGTACATCCCGATCAGGCTGCCGCCGAAACCGGTCAACGCGGCTCCGGCCACGGTCGCCGGGACCATGGGCGCCAGCAGGGCGGCGCCGACGCCGATCTCGCTCAGCGCGAGGATCCGCGCGAACTTCTTCGGCTCCATGTCCTTGAAGAGGGAGGGGTACGTCGATGCCGCGGCGCCGTGGAGGAACTGGGCAGTCCCCTCGTCGGCGCCCAGCTTGCCGAGGCCGGAGTTGAGGATGAAGGCGCCGGTCGTCAGGCGGAGCGGGATCTGGGTGAGGGACACGATGTCTCCTGGGGTGTAGGTCGGGTGCTGTCCGTCCAGCCTTGCCGACGCACCGAAATGGTCGGCACCCGGGCTGTACCCACCACCGGCGATCTGATCAGCCGCCGGTCTCCCACACCCGCACCCAGTCGACGTACATGTGCTGGGGCAGGCGCTTCGCCTTGATCTTGGGGATCTCGTAGTCGGCCGCGATCAGGCTCAGGATCGGGAACTGCCGCACCGC
>JACRAA010000407.1 GCA_016213595.1 Actinomycetota bacterium
GCCGTCTCCGGCGCTACGATGCAGCCACTGCCACCCGATCCGAGGACTGACGAATGACCGCGACCGCCAAGGTGCTCCTGTACTCCGATGACCGGACCGTCCGGGAGCAGGTACGGCTCGCGCTGGGCAAGCGCGTCGCGTCCGACCTGCCCGAGATCGAGATCTTCGACACAGCGACGCAGCCGGCGGTCATGAAGGCGCTCGCGGAGAGCACGTACGACCTGTGCATCCTCGACGGCGAGGCGGTTCCCGCGGGGGGCATGGGTGTGGCGAAGCAGCTCAAGGACGAGGTCGCGCACTGCCCCCTGATCCTCCTGCTCGTCGCCCGCCCCCAGGATGCATGGCTCGCGTCCTGGAGCGGTGCCGAGGCGATCGTCGGCTACCCCCTCGACCCGGTGAGGCTTCCTGAGGTCGTCGCCGAGCTGCTGCGCCACGCGGGCGTGGCTGCCAAGGCCTGAGGCATGTCGAGCTGGGGCGAGGTCCTCACCACGCTCGTCCGCCGTCAGGACCTCGACCGGTCCGAGGTCGCCTGGGCGATGGACCAGGTGCTGTCGGGCGAGGCCACTGCCGTACAGATCGCAGGCTTCGTCGTCGCCCTCCGTGCGAAGGGCGAGACTGTGGTGGAGCTCATGGCGCTCGCGGAGTCGATGCTCGAGCACGCGACGCCCATCTCGCTCGACCGTGAGGCCGTGGACATCGTCGGCTCCGGCGGCGACAGGGCACACACGGTGAACGTGTCGACCATGGCGGCGATCGTGGCTGCTGCGGCCGGCGCGAAAGTCGTCAAGCACGGCAACCGGGCGGCCTCGTCGCTGTGCGGCACGGCCGACGTGCTCCAGGCGCTCGGGGTACGGCTCGACGTCCCGCCGGCGGCACAGGCTGCCGTCCTCGAGCGGACAGGGATCGTGTTCCTCTTCGCGCCCCTGTACCACCAGGCTCTCCGCCACGCGGCGACGGCGCGGAGCGAGCTCGGCATCGCCACGGTGTTCAACTTCCTCGGTCCGCTCGCGAACCCGGCCCGGCCCATCGGACAGGCCGTGGGCGTGGCCGACGAGCGCATGGCCGGGCTGATGGCCGGCGTGCTCACCGAGCGGGGGAACCGCGGCCTCGTCTTCCACGGTCGCGACGGTCTCGACGAGCTCACGACCACGACGACGTCGCGGGTCTGGCTGATCGCCGACGGGGCGAGCCGTGACGACGTGGTCGACCCGGCCGCTCTCGGTCTTGCCCCGGCGGCCCGTACGGACCTCGTCGGCGGCGACCCCGCCCACAACGCGAGCGTGGTCCGTGACGTGCTCAGCGGCACCCGAGGCCCCGTCCGCGACATCGTCCTGCTCAACGCGGCGGCGGCATTGATGGCGTACGCCGGCCCTGACGCGACCCGTCCGGTGGGGGAGCAGCTCGGAGAGCAGCTCTCGGTTGCCGCGGAGGCCGTGGACTCCGGACGCGCCGACGCGCTCCTCACCGACTGGGTGGAGGCGACGCAGGGCGTCTGACCACGGCCGGGCGTCCGAACACACCTACAGAGCACTGCTACTGAAGACTCTGCTTCTGAACCCTGCTACTGAACCCCTGCTACTGATGCGTGACGAGCGCGATGAGCAGCACTGCGTACGGGCCGAGCACGATCCCCGGGCCGTACGGGTACGGCTCGTCGCGCCTGCGCCTGAGGTTGGCCAGTCCCCAGAGCGCGCCGATGACGGACCCCAGCACCAGCGCCGAGGTGGCCGTCGGGACGGAGCGCCAGCCCGCCAGCATGCCGGTGAGCACACCGAGCCGTACGTCCGCGAACCCGAAGAAGCCCCGGTCGAGGAGCACGGACACCAGGTAGACCAGGCCGTACGCGCCACCGATGATCGCGACACCGAGCGCCGAGCGTCCGATCCCCGTCCAGTCCCCGAGCGACCAGGCCGTCCCCGCGATGGAGAGCGCTGTCACCAGCCACGCGACGTGGAGCCAGCGGCGGGGGATCCACGTGGTGGCGACGTCGACGACGCTCGCCAGCGCACCGACGACCGCGACGACCAGCCATGGTCCGAGCCGGGCCGGCTCCACGGACATCACGGAGACAAGCGCAAGAGCTGCCGCCCAGGCGCCCGCAGCCCCCGCCGTGCGCCATGTCGCCAGGCTCCCGTACGGCGTCTTGACCTCACCGGCCTCCAGCTCCGGCTCGCTCGCTCGGCGGAGCAGCCAAGGTGCGAGCAGGGCCGCCCCGCCTCCGCAGAGCACCACCAGCACGAGGGCGCTCAGCAGCGGGGTCACGAGCGCATCGTAACGACGGGCCGCCCGGCCACGGCGTCACGCCACCTCGCGCGCCTCGCGCTCCATCAGCAGTCCGTGCTGGATGCAGGCGAGGCGCAGCATGATGTCGGTGACCTGGCTGCACTGCCCGACCCCCTCGACGAGACGGGTGGTCGAGTGGACGTCCAGGTGCAGCACCTCCGCGAGCTCCGCGAGCGGCAGGCCGTCGGCCAGCAGCGCACGGGCCCTTGCGGCAGGTACGGACACCGGCAGGTCGCGCACCTGGAGGCGCCGAAGCCGGGACACGTCGACAGCCAGCAGCCGACGGGCGGCGTAGGGGCTCAGGCGGGGGCGGAGGTGGCCCCCGCGTCCGTACAGCAGCGTGCGGACCTGCTGCTGCGGCAGCCCGGCGACGACGGCGACGGCCTGCCAGGGGACGCCGGTCACCGAGACCAGGTGGTGGACGTGGTAGCGGAACGGGGCGGCAGCCACCCAGAGGGTCGAGGACAGGGTGGAGGACAGGGTGGAGGACAGGGTGGAGGACAGGGTGGA
>JACRAA010000408.1 GCA_016213595.1 Actinomycetota bacterium
GGCGCTGCGCATGACGGGCGGCGAAGGTGAGCTGTTCTACGCCGCGGGAGCACCCTGGTTCCTCACGCTGTTCGGGCGCGACTCCCTGCTCTCCGCACGGCTGTCCCTGCCCTGGTCGTCCGAGGTCGCGCTCGGGACCCTCAACGCCCTGGCCGCCCGCCAGGGCCCGACGACGGACCCCGCAACGGCAGAGCAGCCCGGCAAGATCCCCCACGAGGTCCGCGGCGAGCCGCTCCCGCTGGACGGCCCGGGCCGTCACGAGGGCGACCACGACATCGTGCTGCCGCCCGTCTACTACGGCACGATCGACGCCACCTGCCTCTGGGTCATGCTGCTGGGCGACCTGGAGCAGGCGGGCCTCGCGCACGACGAGCTGCTCCGCCTCCTGCCCCACCTCCGCTCGGCCCTCGCCTGGATGGGCGACGACGGCGACGCGGACGGCGACGGCTTCCTCGAGTACGTCGACACCGGCGACGGGCTGTCCAACCAGGGCTGGAAGGACTCGGCCGACTCCGTCCGGTGGGCCGACGGCACCCTGGCGAGGGGCCCGATCGCCCTGTGCGAGGCGCAGGGGTACGCCCACGAGGCGGCGCTCGTCGGGGCTCGGCTTCTCGACCGGCTGGGAGAGACGTCCGAGGCCGCGGCTTGGCGCGAGTGGGCCGTGCGTCTCGCCGAGCGGTTCCGGGCCCGCTTCTGGGTACGCGACGAGCTCGGGCCGTACCCCGCGATCGCCCTCGATGCCGACAAGCGGCCGGTCACGGGTGTCGCGTCGAACATGGGACACCTCCTCGGCACCGGGATCCTCTCCCCCGAGGAGTCCGCGGTCGTCGTCGCGCGCCTCATGCACCCGACGCTGCGGTCCGGCTTCGGCATCCGCACCCTGTCCACCGACAACGGCGGGTACTGGCCGCTCGGCTACCACGTCGGCACGATCTGGACGCACGACAACGGCGTGATCCTCGCCGGCATGGTCCGTGAGGGCTTCATCTCGGAGGCGAGGGTCCTGGCCGCTGAGCTGCTCCGCGCGGCCACGGCGTACAGCTACCGGCTCCCTGAGCTGTACGCCGGCTATGGTGCTGACGAGTCGCCCGCACCGTTGCCGTTCCCTGCCGCTTGTCACCCCCAGGCATGGGCGGCGGCCACAGCGGCTGTCATTGAGAGCGTCCTCCGCGACTCGTAGCCGCGGTCACGAGGGGTTGCCCGCCACGCGCTGAACGTCCATACCGCACCCGCACCCACGTCGAGGCAGCGACGGCTCCTAGAGTGAGAGCCACGGAGGGGAGTCGACCATGGGTCAGCAGTTCGAGGGCCTGACGGCCCGCCATCGCGCGTTCATCGAGAGCCAGCACGTGTTCTTCGTCGCCACGGCTGCTCGCGAGGGCCGCGTCAACGTCTCCCCGAAGGGCCTCGACTCGCTCCGTATCCTCTCCGACACGCGCGTCGTCTGGCTCAACGGCACGGGCAGCGGCAACGAGACGGCCGCCCACCTCCTCGACACCCCACGGATGACGGTCATGTTCTGCTCGTTCGACCGGGAGCCGCTGATCCTGCGGCTGTACGGAGCGGCGCGGGCCGTCCACGCCGGGGACGCCGACTGGGACGAGCTGCTCGGGCTGTTCCCGCCGATGAAGGGGTCCCGGAACATCTTCGTCCTCGACATCGACCTCGTACAGACCTCGTGCGGCTACGGCGTACCGCTGATGGAGTTCACCGCCGAGCGTCCGCTGATGGACAGCTGGGCGGAGAAGAAGGGCCCCGAGGGCCTCCACTCCTACCAGCAGGAGAAGAACCGGGTGAGCCTCGACGGGCTGCCCACGGGACTGCCCGCCTGACCTCAGGCGCCTGACCTCAGCCGAGCACCTTCGGCACGTGGGCCAGCAGGGCGACGATCGACTGTCCGCCGGGGGTCTCCACGGCCCCGGCAGCCGCGTAGAGAGCCTGGTTGACGCCCTCCCGCACAGCGCCGGGATCAGGAGAACCGGTGTGCACGAGGTCGAGAACCTCCTGCAGCCGGACGGACACGTCGGCCTGCTTGTCCGCCGGCAGGAACGGCACCTGGCCGACCGCCGTCTCCAGGATCACCTCCACCTGGTCGAGGTCGTCCGCGTGCGTGTCCGCCGCCTTCCGTACCGGCAGCTTCCCGCCGGGCGTCTCACGACGAGGCGGGGTGGGAGCCGAGACGTGAGGTGTGGTCCTTTGGGTCGACTCGCTCCGGCCCCCCGCAGCGGGTGCGAGCACCGGCCACGTCCCGCGCGGCGTCAGCGTCACCTTCTCCTTGTACCGGGGGACGACGACCGTCAGGTGGAGCTCCTCGCGGACCTTCGCCGCGAACGCCTCGGACGACCCCTCCTCGCCGTGGACCACGAACACGGTCTCGGGGTGGGGCTGCAGGTCACGGAGCCAGTCGATGAGGTCGGAGGCATCGGCGTGCACGGAGAACTCGGGGTCAGAGACGATCTCGGCTCTGACCGGCACGTACCGGCCACGGAACTTCATCTCGCTGACGCCCTCCAGCAGCCTCCGGCCCCGGGTGCCCACACCCTGGTAGCCGGTGAAGACCACGCTGTTGCGGGGGTCGGGCAGCATCGCTTCGAGGTGGTGCAGCACGCGACCGCCGGTCGCCATGCCGGACGAGCTGATGATGATGCTCGGGCTGTCGGGGTGGTTGAGCCGTCTCGAGTCGTCCGGGTCGGTGATCTCGCGGAGGGTGGGCAGGTTGAAGAAGTCCTCCGGCTGGATGTCGTCGCGCAGCTCGCCGCGACCCTCCGCCTCCCGGTAGACGGCTAGCGCGGCGACGGCCATCGGGCTGTTGACGAAGATCGGCACCTCCTTCGGGATCCGGCCCGCCTCGCGAAGCTCGGTCAGCGCCTTGAGGACGTTCTCCGTACGGTCGATGGCGAACGCGGGGACGAGCACGGAGCCGCCGCGCGCAATGGTGCTGCGGATGACTGCGGCCATCGTCTCGTGCGGCGCCCCCTTCGGATCGGGATGCTCCCGGTCGCCGTACGTGGACTCGACGAGCACGAACGGTGAGCCCGGCGGTGTGTCACGGGGCCGTAGCACGGGGTGGTCATGACGACCCAGGTCGCCGGAGAACAGCATCCCCCCCTCGGCTGTCGAGAGGGTCACGGACGCGGAACCCAGGATGTGTCCGGCTCGCGTCATGCGAATGACCGCACCTCCGCCGATGTCGGTGTCCGTGTCGAACGGCACGACCTTGAACAGCGGGGTCGTCGCCTCGACGTCGGCGACGGTGTACAGCGGCAAGGGGCTCTCGTGCTTCGAGTAGCCGCCCTCCTGGGCGTACTGGGCCTCCTTCTCCTGGAGGTGACCGGCGTCCATGAGGACGATGGCCGCGAGCTTGGCCGTCCCGTACGTGCACCAGACCGGTCCCCGGAAGCCGTCCCTCACCAGGGCCGGGAGGTAGCCGCAGTGGTCGGCGTGCGCATGAGTCAGGACGATCGCGTCGATGGAGTCGGGCGGCACGGGGAAGTCGGCCCAGTTCAGCTCCCGCCACTCCTTCTCGCCCTGGAACATCCCTGCGTCCACGAGGATTCTCCTCCCCGAGACCTCGACCAGGTATTTGGAACCGGTGACAGTGCCCGAGGCACCGAGGACCGTCAGCGACAGTGCGGCCATGTGTTCACGATGGCACTGTCAGGCCCCTCGCGGGGGGCGCCGAGCCGGTCCGGTGGCACCGCTCGGGACGGGACCAGGCGGTACGGCACTGCGGAGGTGGCGCTTGATCCCTTGTCCCGGGTGACAAGGATGGTGCCATGACGCATCAGGTGGTGGTGGTGGGCTCGGGCTTCGGCGGTCTGTTCGCGGTGAAGGCCCTTGCGAAGGACGACGTGCAGATCACGCTCATCGACCGCGTGAGCCACCACCTGTTCCAGCCGCTGCTGGACCAGGTGGCGACGGGCATCCTCTCCGAGGGCGAGATCGCGCCCGCCACGCGGGAGGTCCTGCGACGGCAGCGCAACGTACGGGTCGTGCAGGGTCTCGTCGAGTCGGTGGACATCGAGGCCAAGGTGGTGCACTGGCGCTTCCATGACCAGGAGCACAGCACCTCGTACGACTCGCTGATCCTCGCGACCGGCTCCAGCCAGTCGTACTTCGGCCATGACGAGTTCGGCACGTTCGCCCCCGGCATGAAGTCGGTGGACGACGCTCTCGAGCTGCGGAGTCGTATCTTCGGCGCGTTCGAGCTCGCCGAGATCCAGGAGGACCCGGCCAAGGCCGCCGAGATGCTGACGTTCGTCGTCGTCGGCGCGGGACCGACGGGTGTCGAGATGGCCGGGCAGATCCGCGAGCTGGCGAACCGTACGATCGCCCACGAC